>JADFVM010000020.1 GCA_015222555.1 Pseudomonadota bacterium | reverse complement strand
GCATTTACATTGCTCAGGGGGCCTGTGACAGACAGAGGCTCCATACATAAGCTCTGCCTGCAGTGTCATGGCGTAGGCGGTTCAATGGCAAGCACGGCATTTGCTCCACACGGTGAGAGAGCCCCCATAGTGTATGGCGGAAATCTCATCAACTGGGATGAAACAAAAGATTTCAGCCAGATCGGGGCTGGCGGTGATTTTTTTATGGAGCTGGATTCCAATTTTGATCTTACAACTGAAGGGGCTGAGAATGCCCTCGGATATGGTCACAGTGTTGGCCTTGTTAATGCGAATCCTCCTGGATTTGCCCTGGAAAGTCCCTTCACAAATAATTTTAGCTGTACAATCTGTCATGATCCGCACGGTGCCAAGAAGGTAACAACGAGCGGCTATGACAATTTTCAGATTAAGCATGGAACAGGTATTAATACATTTAGAAACCTGAAGCTTTATGCCGTCTTTTTCCCCCCTTACTATGGCATAATGTCTGAAACCAGTAGCTGGGTTGGGGGCATTACCGGGGAGTTTGGAACTGCAGGTTCAAATTATACTCCCGTTCAAGTTAATGGCGTTCCCATCTGGCCGATCTATAAGGAAGATGCGACAATAGCTGCAAATAACAACGTTTATGATGGTACTGGCGCGGAAGGTATGTCAGGTTTCTGTGCTCAATGCCATACATACTGGCATGAGGCCAAAGCGCCCGACTGGGGTCAGGATAATAGAGCGGGTGAGGATTGGAAAAGACACCCCGTTGACTACGTAATAAACAGCTCCGATGTGTCTGGAGCCTCTGTGAATACCATAAACTGGAGCCATTATGACTCCATACCGGCGGGTTTCAAGCTTCCTGCCGCCAATGCGGGAGCAGACCTGAACCAGGAGTTTTATTATGCAGATGCCGACAATGAAGACAAGGTCTTTTGCCTTTCTTGCCACTTTGCTCATGGCGGACCATACTACGACAACCTCAGATGGGATTACGTCTCTGCAGTCGGGAATGGCACCCAATCAGGTAATTCCTTAGCATCGAATAAAGGATGCCAGATATGCCATAACCGATGATAAGACATTGAGAAACTGTTTTAATGTTTTACATTCCACCTCTCAAGTAAAGCGAGCTTGAGAGATCACTTCACTTTCCCTGCACCTTGAATACTATGTCACTCCATCTTTTGGTGGGGTGCTATGTCCTTCGGGTTTCTCTCTTTTTTACTGAGTTACTTATAAGAAAGGGGATAAGGAGGCGCTGGATCGTTAAGCCGTCGTTGCTATTATTGGCCCCGTTAAGAGAAGGTGACACCACCAACTCATTGATTTTGGCTAAAGGTTCATCCGGCACTCCGTCGATCACCACGGCCACGCCCGGTTTTTCTCCCATGTATACCTGGTTCTCGACGCCACGTATATGGACCTTCCATGACTCCCCGCTGTCGAACTCCGTCGTGATGCCGGGTATTGACTGAAGTAGCTGCTGGATATTATCTACATGTGCATTGTCAACCTCTTCACCGCTTACCGCAGCTATGTTTGATGGTTCGGCCCGCTTCGCCTGGAAACGATCATCGATGGTTGTCGACGTGACCGTAATATCTCCGAACTCAATAACCTTTTCTTCCGCCACAGCCGGACCGGCTGCCGAAACAACGAGCAGTCCTGCCGCTGCTGAGTCGATTAAGGTGTCTCGGACCGATGATCCACATTCTTAACGACTAAGACTGGGCAGGATGCGTGACGGACAACCGTCTCGGCAACACTTCCAATGAGGACATGGGAAAGGCCTGTTCTACCGTGGCTCCCCATAACAATGATGTCAGCTTTCACTTCCCTTGCTTTCTCAATAATCTGAACTGAGGATTTACCGTGTTCCACAGCCGTTTCAATCGCAATGGACCCTTTGATTTGATCGAGGATATCACTCATATTCTCATATGCGTGCGTTTCCATCCTTTCAGAAATTTCTTGGGGTGTAAGAGAAAGAATCTCATAGTTATCAAAACCGTGAAGTTGATCCACAACGTGCAGGAGAACTAATTCCGCATGCTGAGAGGATGCCAGGAAGACGGCATATTCGAATGCTTTTTTGGCAGCCTCTGAAAAGTCCGTCGGACATAAGATTTTCTTAATCTCCATATTATTATCCTCTTCGAATTCGTAGTCGTATTTAGATTTGCATTTCTGATTTTATCAACTTATTTAAATCATATGTGTTGAATTAAAGATTATTGCTTGAAAGCAGGGGTTTTTCTTCTGGTGCAACGATCAAATCAGCGGGCGTGTAAAGGAACCGCTGCATTGAAGTAACCATCTAATATTTTAAAGGTTTCGCCTTACTTTTTAAAAAGCTCCTTGGCCCTTTCCTTCTGTTCATCTGTTAGAATCATCATTGACTGGACTTTTGTCTTGATCCTTTTAATAGTAAATTTATGCAACAGTTTAGATATCTCCTTAGACTTCTCTCCTACCTTTTGCATATCGATTTCATCACTCTCCAGGAATTCATTTAGATCTAGCCTTGCCTCTCTCAATTTTTTTCTATCAAAAATGAACTCTCTATCACACTCACTTTTTATTTCCCTTAGCTTTTTTATCTGTTCCTCACTAAGACCCAGCTTTTCAGCATTCATTATGTATAAGTGATTTTCCTGTGACAGCTCATCACATCTGGGTACTTTACACAGTGATGTGTCATAGCGTGTATTTTCTTCCGCGAAAAGGTTGCTCTGAGCAAAAAACATTGCCGTTAAAACGGCAGCTATTATTCCCTTTTTAAACATGGCGCGTTCCTCCTCTTAATCATTCCCTTTAAGCTGACTCAATGTTTTTGAATCTGATTTACTCACCTCAACTCCAGCATCTGAAAACAGATATTCAGGTCCTTTACCACTGAAGCTCTCTTTTATATATAGGATGTCAACCTTTTTATCAACAATCAATTCGGCAACCTTAATCCCTTTCCCCTTTTCTGTTTTGAGGAAGGGGTTTTCAATTATCTCCTCATTAACGACAATATCGTCAGACACCCTTTTATCCCATAATGCTATGAAAGAGGCCCTACCGAAATGCGGGGAGATTTCCCCTTCCTTATTTGCAAGAGGAACGGCATGTCTGATTATCTCCTTTACTATAGGTTCATAATGTATGCTCACTCTTTCTATAAACGGTACTGTCTCTCTTACAGCTTTCTCTATTGTATCAGCCACAGCATGAGCTTCCTGAAGTTTTCTTACGTTCAATCTGATATCGGCATGGACAAATATGAAGCTCCCAGAATTCCTCGCATTCAATGCCGTTATCTCTTTTACTTCCTTAAAACCGGCCACCGTATCCCTGATGCTTTTCAAAGTCTCTGTATCCACCGATGCGTCGAGCAGGCTTTTCATAGAGTCTCTGAGTATTTCAAAGCCCACCTTTAAAACGATAATGATTACTATCAACGCTGATATCTTGTCGGCAAAAGGGAAATAACGTGAAGCGGCTAGGCCACATATTACCACCCCGAT
>JADFVM010000177.1 GCA_015222555.1 Pseudomonadota bacterium | reverse complement strand
GTATACCCGTGGCCGGACAATGGGTAGTAAACGTCTATATCAGACAGGAGGTAACACCGGATAATGAACTCAAGGAACTATCTGGCAAATGCACCACGGTTTGGTATGCCGGTACTATAAGCTTTAATGTTAAGCCTTAATACTCCGCTGCTTTCCCCGAGTAGAAATGTGTCAAAAAAGAGTATTTTATACTGGTAATGGACTTATGAAAAAAATATTTCTCGGGTTTTTCCTTATGGCTGCCGGTATCCTGGCCATTAATCTCTCGTCACAGGCGGCTGATGAGCCGCTCACCGGCAGGCAGATCATGGTAATGGTGGATGAGAGCGCCCCGACGGTGACGACCGTAAGGCCGTCATGACCATGGAGCTTATTAACAGGAGAAAGCGCAAAAGGGTTAGAACCATCCTTTCCTATGTAGACTTGGGTACGCCCTTTAGTTTTCCAGTTTCTCCCTAAGGCTCGATATGTTTGTAGTCGTTCTCTTGTGCTATTCTTTCTCCTCAATAATCCCACCAAGCCGATTAAAAAAGTTGTTTCGGTCATACAGCGGGACGCCCATGACTTTATACGTTTCTCATTTTATTTTTGGTCTCTCGCGGAGATCGGAGACATAACTCAAGAAAGAAACGATGAATATATATAGTTAAGGAAGAATAAGCATCGTGCGTTTGACAATGTCGTTAAGGAATGAAGCGATCAAAAAGGCTATTACAAATAATGCCGTTCGCCTATTTCCCGACAAATTCACCATTCTTAAACTCACCTACCAATTGTTTGCCGTCTGGTGAGGTCAAGGTGCCTTGTCCATGCAATTTATTGTTCCTAAACTGCCCCACGTATTTGATGCCGTTAGGACGAATCAGAGTCCCTTGTCCGTCTAAAACGTTGTCCTTGAACTCTCCCACATATTTTGCGCCGTCATGTGAAGTCAAGGCCCCTTTTCCATGCATCTTGCCATCCTTGAACTGCCCCGTGTATTTGTCCCCGTTGGCATACATGAAGGTTCCTTGTCCATTCACACAATCTCCATATTCGCACCCGCCAAAGCTATTCACAGGAAAAAAACAGACTATTAGAAGCAGGGCTGCCCAGAAAAATTTCATCTTTTTTACCTCCCTTTCTTTGCCATATTCTTCAGATAGGTATGATTACAATATTCACTCTCCTATTCATAGCTTCATTTGAAGATATGGGTTGTGATTCACCGAAACCAACGATCTGTATCCTTCTTGAATCCACTCCCCTTTGCACCAAGGCGCTTTTGACCGCCTGCGCCCGTCTTTCAGACAGATCTTGATTGTAACTTTCAGAGCCTCTTGAGTCAGTGTGACCCTCGACCCTGATTGTCGTCTGTGGGTACCTGTTCAACACGTTAGCGACTCTGCCGATCTCCGCATATGCACCTGGTTTTAGGGTTGCCGAGTCAAAATCAAACATGACTTCAGACTGAAACGTGGCCGTCAAAACATTTTGTGTCCTCTGGATACTCGCGGCCTCACTTGCAGCCAAAGCGGCCCTCAATTCTTGCTCCTGTCTGTCCATGTATGCACCGATCTGATGACCGGAGAGACCACCCACAGCCGCCCCAATTCCTGCTCCCAGAAGAGTGGCCTCTGTATTTCTACCGATTACCTGACCCAGAATCGCCCCGCCTACTGTGCCAATTAAAGCTCCTGTTTCTGCCCCCCTTTCCTGATATGTCGGACCTGCACAGGAATAAAAACAGATCGCCAGTGCAAGACTTAGAATGATTGAAATTGATTTTTTCATTACTCAGCCTCCTTGCTTGCTCAACAGT
>JADFVM010000176.1 GCA_015222555.1 Pseudomonadota bacterium | reverse complement strand
TCACCGTGACGATAGATATTTTCCACGATAACGATGGCATTGTCTACCAGCATGCCCAGGGCGAGAATGAGGCTGAAAAGAACGACCATATTAAGTGTATACCCGAAGGACTCGATAAAAAAGAATGATATTAACATTGAGAAAGGAATGGCCAGCGCGACAAAAAGTGAGGTCCTGAATCCGAGGAAGGCCAAAAGGACGAGAAGCACAAGAATAAGTCCCGAAATGATATTGTTTTCAAGATCGTCAACCATACTACGTATGTCGTCTGAGGCATCAGCAGTAATAACTATTTCAGTGCCGGGAGGAAGGGCCGGTTTAATCTCTTTGATGAGGGCCTTGATTTCATCAGAAATGCGGATAAGGTTTTCACCGCTGCGTTTTGTAACGGAGAGACTGACGCACTGGACTGAATTGAGACGGGCAAAACTTGAAACATCCTTGAAGCCATATTCTACGTTAGCCACGTCCTTGATATGAATCGGTCTTCCGCCGCGCACTTTAAGGGTGAGGTCCTCAATAATGGCAGGTGTATCAAATTCTCCGGGTACCCTGACGAGATATTTATACATGCCAAGGTCCATACTCCCCCCTGGAATAGTCAGATTTTCATCCCTGATCGTATCGATGACATCTTTAACGGCAAGGTTGTAAAAGAGGAGCTTCTCAGGATCGATATTGACCTTCACTTCCCTTTCCAGCCCGCCTGTAAGTGTCACGCTGAGAACACCGCTGATGCTTTCTATCTTATCCTCCAGATCTTCGCCTATCTCTTTAAGGGTCTGCAGACTGTAATCCCCTGAAATGTTGACAATCATTACGGGCAGGTTAGAAAAATTAACCTCTGAAATGACAGGCTCTTCAGCGTCGCCAGGAAGGTCAGCTTTTGCCTGGTCCACCTTATCACGGACTTTTTGCAGGGCGCTGTCAATGTCAGTATTGGCTTCAAACTCTACGGTTATGCTTGAAAATCCCTCCTTTGAAGCTGAACGGATCTCCTTTACATCGCCAATACTCTTAAGCTCTTTCTCAATGGGCTGGGTGACGAGAGATTCAATATCTGCCGGTGATACACCGAAATAGGGTGTGGAGACAATAATGTAGGGGATTGTTATATCCGGTGACGCTTCTCTGGGCAGGGAGAAATAGGAAGACGTCCCGGCAAAAATGATTGCTATGACGAGGACAAAAACGGCTGTCGATCTTTTGATTGCAAAATTGGTGATGAACAAATTTTACCTTCTCTATAATTAGTTGAAATGTAAAGGGCTCCTATAAAGTGGTCAGACTCAATAGTCCACACTTGAGTAAAAAGGAACTACCTTTTCCCAGACTCATTACTCCTTATCCCTTATTCCCTATTCCTCATTCATTCCACCACCTGCACCTTCTCCCCGTCGGCAAGGTTCCTCTGGCCGACGATGACAATTGTATCCCCTTCATTTATACCTTTTTCGATGACAACGCGGTCCCCTTCTGTTTCCCCCGGTGTGACTCTTTGAAGCTTTGCCTCCCCCTTGGCATCGACAATGAAAATTGCTTTACCTGTGGGATGTTCAATGATGCTGTCTTGTGGAACAAGGATGCAGGCTTTACAACTTTCTTTGGTAAGCATAATCCTGGCGAACATGCCGGGCTTAATGAGCTTGTTTTTATTTGAAAGAGGAATTTCAATCATAAATGTACCATTTGACGGATCAGCGGTTGTTGCGATGTAGTCAACCTTAGCGGTAAAGATTGTATCGCCATAGGCGTCAAAAACAAGTTGCGCCTGTGATCTTCGAGTGACAAATCTAACATCTTTCTCTGCAATGCCGGCCTGGACCTTAATCTGCTCTATATTAATGATTTTTGCTACAGCAGTGCCGGGCCTGACTAACTCGCCAATTTCAGCGAGTTTCTGATCTACGATGCCATCGATGGGGCTCATTATTTGTAATTTCCCAAATCGAGCACGCATAACATCCGCCCTTGCTGCAGCGGCAGAACTTTTCAGCCTGGCGTTTTCAAGGTCGAATTCGGAAACAGCGCCACCGCCTTTTTTAAGAATTTTTAATTTGTCATAGTTGAATTTTTCCAATTTGAAGACGGCTTCCACCTCTGCAAGACTGGCTTTAAGCGTGCTCTCATCCAGTCTGAGCAGTAGGGTTCCCTTTTTGACACGATCTCCCTTATCAAAGAGAATTTTGTTGATAACTCCACCTTCCTCGGCGCTGACAACAACTTCCTCCTTTGCCTTTGCCATGCCGATAAGATTGATTTTTTTCTCAAAAGGGGAGGCTGATATTTTCATGACCCTGACGCGAGAAACCTTTCTCTGCTGCTTCTTCACTGTCTCGACTGCGTCATTTTTGCTGCAGCCATTAAAGAATAAGATGCATGTGAAAATTAATAAGGGCAAAAAGATGGCAATGTTTTGTTTTTTTAAAGGGTACAAGAGATGACCTCCTCAAATAATAAATTGTCTGATTTATCCTGCCGGCTCAGGTGAAAAATCGGCCTCTGCTATTCCCATCGCTTTTTCAATCCGCGCTCTTGCGATGAGGAAGCCGTGGACTGCCTGCGAATAATTCACCCGCGCCGATGTGAGAGCCAATTGTGCGTCCAGCAGTTGAAGCTCTGTAATTATTCCGTTTGAATTACCCACGCGGGCGATGTCATAAGCTCTTTCTGCTCTTTCAATATTCTTTGCCTGGGACAGGATCAACTCCTGTGATTCAGTGAGAGCACTGTATGCAGTTTTTACTTCCAGAGATATGCTGTTTAAAAGCTGCGCCCTGTCAAGTTTTGCATTGGTGACACCTATGAGGGCCTGCGTTACCTTTGATCGTCTTTCCCAGCCGTCAAATATCTTATAATCAAGCGTGACGCCGACAGACCAGCTGTAATCCCATTCCGCTTCTTGACCGATTTCAACGTCATCATTGGCATAAGATAGATTCCCATGCATTCTTAATGTTGGGGAAAACTCTTTTTTTGCCACTTTGGCATACCGCTCCAGTGTTTCTATCGTATAGTCCATATGCACAAACTCCGGCCTTTTCTTCAGTGCTGTGGCAAGCGCTTCTTCCATAGTAATCTCTAAGTGAGAAGGGATAAGCTCACCCACCACATTTATCTGTGTAGAATGCTTAAGGCCAAGGATAAGACTTAATGACGCCTTAGCCACCTCAATACCATATTTTACTTTTGCAAGATCAGGTATGGCATTGGCCAGCTGCACTTCCGCCCTTAAGACATCAAAATCTGTAGCGAAGCCTGCTTCAAAACGTTTTTTAACATCATCGAGCTGCCTCTTTAACTGGGCAACAGACTCTTTATGAATGTTTAAAAGTTCTTTTGATAGAAGGAACTTGTAAAAACTTTCTTTGACCAAGCTGACAATGGACTGCCTGACGATTTCAAGTTCCATGTCAACGCTTTTTGCATAGGTTTTGGATGCCTTGATGGCCTCAAAAACCTTGGGCGAGTATAGTTTCTGGCTCAGATTTAAATCGAGTTTGTAATTGTCTTCAGGCACGAAAGAGAAATTTTGTTCTCCAAAATTGACTTCGTCAATATTTCCAAGCCGTGTGTAATCTGCGCTTGCCTTCAATTCCGGATAGGCAGAGGCACTGTTTTCATCAATGATGGCCCGGGCATTTTTTATGTTTTCTCTGGCAGTGAGGATTTGTTGGTTGTTTTCCAGTGCTATTTTAAGGCATTGTTCCAGGTCGAGGGAGAGGGGTTCTTCAGCCTGACATACGGACAGGCAAGTGATAATGAGAAAATGGGACAATATGCTGGCTTTGAAAAAAGGAGAATGCTTTTTTTGTCGCTTGTCTCGAAACATTTCTACCTCTAAAAAATGCAGGTCAATTCAATTTCCACCCTGTCGGCAGAATCAAACTGGCCCAGAAAAGAATTGTTGGGTCCACTAAATAAAGACAATCCACCCATCAGTTTCCAATTGTCCGTTATAGCGTAAGTTGCAGAAAATCGCGCCAGGTCATCTGAATCATTGATTCCGAAAATATTTAACAATTTCAGGTCAAGGGTCTCATTGAAAAATTTTACGTCAATGAGCAGCGATGCCAGAGTGGTAAACTCATCATTTACTATTCCCGCTTCGTAGTTGACAATGTAGCTTTCAAAAACTTGCCCTGAAAGGGTCCAGTCCCTTATTGCATAGTCGAGACCCAATGCGGCCTTTGTCTCGTTCTTCTGAACCTGCCCCTCAGGGTGGGAACTGCCGGTTGTTGAAAAGTATTTGTCCATGTTGTAGGCCAGCTCACCACGTAACACAAAGCTTTCTATCGCTGTAGAAAAAGATCCGCCGGCCATTTTTGATCTCTTGTATCGACGTATCACAGATGGCTGGTTGTTTATGTTTTCACTGAAAAAAAGCGGATTATCCTCCCAGGAATAAAAATAGTTTAAACTGTAGTCCCATCCACTCTTAAAGCCACTGTAACGGAATCCCCATTCTGCATTTGAAAGTGTTGTGGCAGGTTCATTTTCTTCAAC
>JADFVM010000175.1 GCA_015222555.1 Pseudomonadota bacterium | reverse complement strand
TTGAAGGTAATGGAGATGACATTGTTGCCTGGTGGGAAAAATTCCTTGAGTCTGAGGATGTGGAAAAAGCGCCTGAGAAAAGAGATGTGAAGAAGAGGCGATTTCGTAAGAGGAAGCCACGGAAGACGGACAAATCCGGCGTTTGATGGGTGGGTACCGCCCATCAAATATCCACACTTGTCATTGCGAGGAGGCGAATGCCGACGAAGCAATCTCAGGGATTATCGCGGGGATAGGAAATAGGTGAGAAGGTAGACGAGAGCTGATGAAATGGAAGGGGGGCATTAATCCCGTTTAACGTTGACAAGCCCGGTGTTTTACTGATCTCAGCCCTCCATGATCCCCTTAGCATCAGAGCCTACAATAGAAAAGTCCCTGGTACGTCTTTGTGGCCGGTTCAAAAAACTCCCGGTCAGAGGAGAAAATCGAATATAAGAAATTTGCTGTACCATAAACCTCCTCCGCCTTACACATCTGTCCTAAGCTAAGCCGTTTAAGGCGATTTGACTTTCTTATTCTTGTTTAGTAACCTTTTAGTATAGAGTAGAAAATTTTTAATCAGCTCAGGATCAGGAAAACGACATGGAGTTTGAAAGGGGAAGAAATGGCTTGAAAACCGATATTTAAACTTTTAACAGAGGAGGAGGCGTTATGGAAATGTCGAAGAAAAAAAGGGTCATCGCAGGGATTGGCGCTGCGGTGTTGGGTTTATCGATCGCCAGTTGCGGGCTTTTTGATGATGATGATGAAGATTTTTTGGCTCCCGTACCGGGAGCCACGGCGAACATGGTGGCGACGTCGGCCCCTGAGATCGCGATGAGCATGATGAATGTTATTACAACTCCTGAGGCAGCGGGGGGTGGGGGGGCTGCGGCTCTTGCTCTCTCCCTTAGAGATAAGGCTTGCGGAAGCGGGGGAAATGTAGACTTTGACGAGGGCCAACCCGCCGGTAGTTACTTGGCCACAATCACTAACTGTGCTGACGAGAACGCTGTGATTAACGGAACGGTAAGCGGGACGTACGGTGCCACAATACCGTGTGGCGCCGAGGATCTGCCTACAAGTGTGACCAGTACGTTTAATGGTACCATTGTTATTGATGGCCAGACATTTACCTTTACCGCCTTCCGTTTTGACGCCGACCCTATTAGCTACGGCCTCGTCGAATGCAACCTGGACGGCGGATCTTTTAACTCGGTCCTCAATGGCAGTATCACTACCACGAAGTCGGGTGAAACCATCGGTATCAACTTCCAGGACTTTGTTCTTAACGTTTTGACTATTAGTGACCCGGACGGGCTACCGAACGGCATCGGCCGGACGGTGACGTTGACTATGGATGGTATGGCTACTATTTCTACCCCCTGCAAAACATCGGGACTGATGACGATTGCGACGGTCTCGAATATTACAATAGCACAACCGAATGTTTGTCCAACAGGAGGGCAAATAAATGTTACGGGGGACTTTGGAGCCACCACCCATACTTTTAATGGTACTTGTGATGACACGATTTGCGTGCTCGATTTCTAATATAAACCCCTTCAACGTGTAGCCGCCAAGCAGCTGCTCATCAAAAGCCGCGCTCAAATATGAGCGCGGCTTTTTTTTTGGTGGTCATAATTCTGAAAATGAAGTTTTTTGTCTCCCGGCAAGACAGTCTGGATAATACTTTTAATTCTTCGCAGCTTAAGAAGGATCAAGCTGTCGGCAGTGAAGTTCCTTAGTTTGTAAAAGGTAAAATTAAAGGTCGTGACAAGTCAAAACAACAGCGAGAGAAAAAACGATAAAAAAGGTTGATGGGACTGATTTAGAAAAATAGATTAGAGTTTCAAGTGCCGTTCACAGAAACAGGAGTAAACAACAAAGTATTCCCATTAAGAATATTTGATATAAAAAATATTATCACTAGGCAAATTCCTTTTATAGAATCAGGTTCTAAAAAGAAAAAGAGGCCTATTCTATTTGGTTAGCGAATAAGGGGTCAGTCCCCTCTCAATGGTAAAACGTATCTGATAGAAAGAAAAAAAGGAATAAAGGGGGCAAATCCTTAACGTTGACAAGCCAGGCATTTTACTGATCTCAGCCCTCCATGATCCCCTTAGTATCAAAACCTACAATAAAAAAGGCCCCGGTCAGATAACCGGGGCCTTGATAATAAATTAGCTTAAATGCTTATTTTGATTCAACTGTAATGGCGGCATCTTCAAGGATGACGTCATATTTGTAACCGCTGCCAAGATCCTTATCGGTTTCCAGGTATGCCTTGGCAAGGATAACGTCTCCAACCTTGGCTTTCTGAGAAGATGTGACGATAATATCATTGGTGCCGGCCTTACCTGAGCCATCCTGAATATGGAACCAGTTTTTCCCCATAATCCCGAAATTCGCCTTAACAACCTTTCCCCTAACAGAGACTTCCTTCCCCTTGAGGGAATCCTTTTTTGCAAAGAGTTCCTCTACAGTATATCCCCCTTTAGCCTTTGAAATCTTTCCTATAGCCGGAGCCCTGTTGGCAGAATCGGCGCGTTGAGGCATGTTAGCGTGAGGGCCACTAGCCGGTGCCCCGCTACCGGATGTGATGATTGCACCGACGAAGAAAATCTCATCGAAGGTACGGCCCAGTGACTTGCTGTTAAAGTTCGTCATTGGCATACCGCCCGGTGCACTAACTTTTTCGCCAACTGTTACCTTTGTTGCCGGTCCTGCAATCCAGATCTTGTTACCCTGCTTGTCGACTTCAACATAGGTGTATCCACCGGCATCCATTGTTGAAATCACTGTTCCTTCAATGTTGATTGGGGGCTGTTGAGCTGGTGGGACTTTCTCGATTGAGCTCTGAACTGATTCTTCCTTGCAGCCCAGCAGTAAAAGGGCAATAATAAGTGATGTCGATAATCTTTTAAGAATTTTTTTCATGGTTTATACCTGTCCTTTTAAATTTATTTTAAGTCTGTTAGCAAAAAATCGTAGATAAAAATATCACCCATTAATAGAAAAGGCAAGAGATCTTTAGTCTACTAACTTGCGGGCTGACGAAGTGTCATCTGCTTTAAAGGGTCAATACAATCCTTTCCTTGTTACTTTATCGCTATGCCAGCACCTTGTCTGGTGCCCCTTTTCTATCTCTTTTAGTTCCGGATCTTTCTGTCTGCACTGATCTGAAACGAGAGGGCAGCGGTCCTGGAAACTGCAGCCTGTGGGAAGGTTGAAGAGGTCCGGCACATTTCCGGGGATTGTATTTAACCTTTCCCCCTTTTTTTCTGCGCCTGGAATCGAGTTGAGCAGGCCCACAGTATATGGATGGCGCGGATTGTTGAAGATATTTTCAAGCCTGCCATATTCGGCTATTTTACCGGCGTACATGACGCCCACCCTGTCGGCCATTTCGGCGACGATGCCGAAATCATGGGTAATCAAAAGCAGGGCCATCCCCATCTTTTCCCTGAGTTTTTTAATGAGGTCAAGGATCTGGGCCTGAATGGTCACGTCAAGGGCTGTTGTAGGTTCATCGGCGATGAGCAGGTTTGGCTTGCATGCAAGGGCCATGGCGATCATCACCCTTTGTCTCATGCCGCCACTCATTTCATG
>JADFVM010000174.1 GCA_015222555.1 Pseudomonadota bacterium | reverse complement strand
TCTTCTTCTTTGGCCGCCAAAGAAAAGAAGAAATCTTATGGCATAGCCGCTTAACTCTGACCCCACCCAAAGGACGGGGATTTCTATGACTCATTAAATCATATTGGCAACCTCACCTGAAATCTTGTCAAGTGAGACCACCTTATCAATTATTCCTGCATCGACAACCGCTTTAGGCATACCATAAACAACGCAGGAGGCTTCATCCTGCGCAATGGTTCTTCCATGTTTCTCTTTGATAGCCCTCATCCCATCCAAGCCATCAGATCCCATTCCCGTCATCATTACGGCAACACTCCGCCCAGGATAAACGTCTGCAACTGAGTTCATCATCACAGTGACAGAAGGTTTATATAAAAGGTCGGCAGGCTCACCTGTAAGTTCTATACTTACCTCTGTGGATTTCCTTCTAACAACTTTCATATGAATATTGCCCGGTGCGACATATGCGACACTCGCCCTGACAAGCTCACCATCTTCAGCCTCTTTTACATGAATTTGGCAGGCCTTATCGAGCCGTTCGGCAAAAGGACCGGTAAAAGCCTTTGGCATATGCTGAACAACCAGTATTGCCACAGGAAAATCTGCCGGAAACTTTGGGAGAACATCCTGCAAAGCCTTCGGCCCCCCCGTTGATGTGCCTATGGCCACAACAGCAGTTTTTAAAATTGTCGCCCGGGCACCGAAGGGGATAAGTCCCTTAGGAATGGATAGGTGCTGGACAACTTCTTTTTCACTTCCGTCTTTCGGTTTAACTCTTGAAAGCCGTTTGCCGGCAAAGGTTTTTATCTTTTCGATGAGCTCATTCTGAATTTTAATGACGTCTATGGCGGCATTGGTGAGGTTCTTGGGAATGAAATCCACTGCGCCCATATCCATTGCGTCCAGAGTAACTTTGGCGCCTTCCTTTGAAAGAGAGCTGACAATAATGACAGGTGTGGGATGTTCTGCCATAATATGTTGAAGTGCCTCAAGACCACCCATCCTGGGCATTTCAATGTCGAGAGTAATAATGTCTGGTTTAAGATGCTTAACCAGTTTAATCCCCTCTTCACCATCTCGTGCGACGGCAATGACTTTAATTTCAGGGTCTGATTCAACCATCTTAGAAACGGCCTTTCTCATAAAGGCAGAGTCATCTATTACCAGAACATTAATCAATTCAATTCTCCAGTGTTTATCGTTTCAAATAATTGAAAAATAGTATAGTTGAGATATTGCTGCCTAAAGGATAGAATTAGTCATCAGACTTTTGGCATCAATCTGTTTCTGAATTAGAATGCTTATATCAAGGATGAGAACAACCTTGCCATCGCCTGTTACCGTTGCACCTGACACACCATCTATATTGCTGAGATAGTCCCCAAGCGGTTTGATAACAACCTCTTCCTGACCATACAGGCGTTCCACGATAACACCGACTCTCTTCTCGGCCAGACCAATGACAACGACATATAAACGGTCAAGATCCTCTGACGTCTCTATGTCAAATTCATTACTCAAACGTACAAGAGACAGAACTCCATCGCGCAGGGATATTACCTCCTTGTCACTGATGGTTTTAATCTCCCCTTTCGCCACCCTTATGGTTTCTATAACAGACGCAAGAGGCATGGCAAATATTTCTTCTCCCACGCCTACCATTAAAGCATCTATAATGGCAACCGTAAGAGGCAGTTTCAGGATAAAACGGCTTCCCTTCCCTATTTCAGACTCGATATCGACTATGCCATTCAGGTTTGAAATATTGGTCTTTACCACATCCATGCCCACACCACGCCCCGATATATCGGTTACCTTCTCCGCCGTACTGAAACCGGGCGCAAAAATGAGATTGAGAGCCTCCTTTTTTGACATCAGCTCTGCTTCAGGCTTGCCTATGAGCCCTTTTTCAACAGCCTTCAATTTAATCTTTTCACTATCAATACCTCGGCCATCATCCTCAATTTCTATGACAATATTATCCCCTTCATGATAGGCTGAAAGAGTAACCCTTCCCTGTCTGCTCTTGCCATTTTTTTCCCTTTCATCGGGTGGTTCTATACCATGGTCTACGGAATTACGGATGAGGTGAACCATGGGATCACCGATCTCTTCTATAACAGACTTATCAAGTTCAGTCTCTTCCCCTTCCATTTGAAGTTCTATCTCTTTTCCGCTGGAACGCGCAAAGTCTCGAACCATTCTAGGGAATTTACTGAAAACTTTCTTTACAGGCTGCATTCGAGTTTTCATTACGGCCATTTGAAGGTCTGTCGTCAGGAGATCCATCCTTGCGCCATTTTCAGAAAGAGGCAGGACATCATCATCATCTTCGTACTTTTCTTCTAATCCTTTTACAATCCGTAACAGTCTATTCCTTTCAAGAACCAGTTCTCCGACCAGATTCATTACGTCATCAAGCCTGTCCGTATCAATCCTTATAGTCTTGTCACCTTTAACCTCTTTTTTTTGTACAACCTGTTCTTCAGGTTCCTGAGGTGATGTGATTTCCTCCTCTTTTTTGTCCATTACAGGGGGTGCTTTTTCCGGCTGGACATCCTCCTTTGCCTCAAGAATGTCATCCAGTTTTGCAAGAATCTCTTCCAGAGGATATTCGTCCTCATCTTTATTTTCTACCTTTGAAAGTAATATTTTTATGATATCAACCGCATCCAGGATGACATCCATCACAACAGGCGTAACCTCTTTTTCACCATGTCTTAGCTTGTTCAAGAGATTTTCAGTCTTGTGGCAAGTATCGACCAGTTGGGTAAAACCCAGAAAACCGGAGGCCCCTTTTATGGTATGTGCCGCCCTGAAAATTGAATTTAGAAGCTCTTTACTGTCTTCATCGGTCCCGATTTTTTCAAGCGCCACCAGATCCTGATCAAGATTCTCGATCAGTTCCTTAGTCTCTATGATAAAATCCTGGATGATTTCCTGCATTTCATCCATTAGAAGCACTCCTGCAATAGTTTGATATTATATTTCGACATTGTTCCATATTTACCCGAAGAGATCGTTAAGAAGGTCATCCACATCAGACTGGTTAACACCTTCACCCTTTTTCTGAGGCCCTTTCAACTCTTCTTGTTCCAATTTAGCTAACATTTCTTTCTCTTTATTGATCTTACTTTCGTCTACAGAATCCGCTTTTTCCTGTAGTTTAATATTAAAAGACAGGATTATCATCATCAGCTTGCTCTCTATCCTTTTAACGAGTTGAATAATCTTCTGAATCCTCTGGCCAGTCAAGTCCTGAAAGTTGCAGGCAGACATAATGTCCATCAGTTTTGCATTTGCAAGGTCCGAAATTTCTTTAAGTTCCGTCACTGCAAAGTCTCTACTTTCAGAACCTTTTGTGTTTTTATTCACCTTAATCGCCTTAACTGCATCAACCACCTTTGCAATGCGTCCCTGAGCCTCAAGTAACTCTTCAGTGTCTGTTAATATCTTGTTTGTCGCCTCCTCCGTCGCTTCAACAATAGATGTAAGTTGATCCGAGGCTTCCGGAAGATCCTTGTCTGTAATTTCAGCAGCGTCAAACTGTAGGAGACTTTTTTTAGTTTCGTTAATAAATTTTGCCAGTTCCCCCAGGTCCCCATATAATTCAAGATCTTCATCCATGAAGTTCCCTTCAAGAATTCCCTTCACATGAGATACCAGTTTCTGCAGATCTTCTCTGGTGAGTTCCACTTTGCTGGACATTTCATCGATGGCCTTTTCAATATCTCTGTTAACTTCTACCATGCCTGCCATCCCCCTGTACTCCGTCACTTTCTCGTTACCAAGTTTTGCAGTATCAGTTGTTACTGCTTTACTTGTTGCTATATCTTCCTCAACGGAAGGGCCGTCCAGCATTTCAACTTCTCCGCTACTTAACATTTTATTCACATCAAGAAGGATAAGCAACCTGTCGTCCAGCTTTCCCACCCCTCTGATATATTCCGAATCTATACCGGATACCATTGGCGGAGTGGCTTCTACTGTAGCAGAAGATATTCTCAAGACTTCCGAAACGGAATCAACGACAAAACCAACAATTTTTCGTTGAATGTCCATTACCACAATTCTTGTATTTTTACCATGTTCCTGTTCAGGAAGGCCAAACCTCTTTCTCAGGTCTATTACAGGGATTACTTTTCCTCTTAGATTAATGACGCCATCTACAAATTCCGGGGATCTTGGAACCTTTGTAATCTCTGTCATTCTGTTAATTTCCTGTATCTTCAGGATATCTACGGCAAATTCTTCACTGCCAAGGTTAAAGCTCACCAGCTGAAGGATACGCTCTTCAGAACTCCTCAACTCCTCTGAAACATTCATTAGTTAACTCCTCTCAGCCAAAAATCTTTTCCATCTTTTCCTTCAGGACTTCAGCAGTAAATGGCTTCACAATATAATTACTTGCCCCTGCCTGAACAGCAGTAACAACATTTTCCTTTTGAGCCTCTGCAGTGACAAATAAAATAGGGATATCTTTTGTTGCGGCATCAGCCCGAACAGCCTTGCAGAGTTCAAGGCCATCGAGGTTCGGCATGTTCCAGTCAGTAACAATGAAGTCGTAACTGCCACTTTTAATTTTATTTAACGCCTGGTTTCCATCTTCCGCTTCATCGGTATTTTCATAACCGAGCTGTTTCAACATATTCTTTAAGATCCTTCTCATTGTTGAAAAATCATCTACAACCAATATTTTTGCACTCGAATCTAACATCTGGATTCCCTCCCAAAATTGATAATCGCTTTTAGCCAGTTTTCTGCTTGGAGCTTTTCGCGCTCAATTACGATATCAAACCTAGCCCGGATGAACCGGTCTATTTCAATACCCCTTTGAGGGATGTAAGCGCCTGGCCATAACAATATTCTGCATAAAATCGCAGGATATTATTTCTAAGTCACTAAATGTACTTATTAACCTCTTCCAGAAGCGCGTCCTTGCTAACCGGTTTTTTCAGATAAGAAGCGGCTCCGATTTGAAGTCCTCTTTCCTTTTCAGCTTCATCTTCTTCCGTTGTTAACATAATGACGGGGATAGTTTGATAGCTATTATCCTCTTTCATCGATTTTATCAGTTCGAGGCCATCCATCTGGGGCATGTTCATATCTGACACCACGATATCGACATCATTTCTGGCCAGGACTTCTAAGGCCTCCAAGCCATTCTCTGCTTGAAGGATGTTCAAATCGGCATCTTTAATAAGATATGTAACGAGTCTTCTCGTCGTTCGACAATCATCCACTAAAAGTACGGTTTTCTTCAATTTATCCTCCTTTACTCTTCTTTTTGATAAACCAGCGCCCGGTTAAAATGTTTAAGTTTAAAGGATCTTGATATGTTATGCAATGATTCCGAATAACCGATAAAAAGATACCCGCCAGGCCTCAAACTGTCATACAGGTTTGAGATAACACTCTTTTTTGCATTATCATCAAAATATATAAGCACATTTCTACAAAAGATAATGTCAAAATTTCGCATTGTCCTCATGCTGGCCTGATCCAAAAGGTTCATGGTTTTAAATTGGACCATTTTTTTCACGTCAGGCAGAAGTGCATAGTCGTCACCACTATTGGAGAAATATTTTCTCAGGCAATCCGAAGGTGCATTTCTTATGGCATTTTTTCCATAGATGGCAGCCTTAGCCGAGTCAATAACCTTGCTGCTAATGTCAGTCCCTACGATATCGATACGCCAGCCCTGATTGTGCAAGCCTTTATTTAACATCTGCATTGCCATTGTGTAGGCTTCCTCACCCGTAGATGCAGCAGCTGACCATACTTTTATCTCTTTTTTTCTCTTTTCCTCTTTTTCTTTTAATACAAGGGGTAAAACATCATTCTCAAATGCCTGGATCTGAACAGCATCCCTAAAAAAACTGGTTTCATTTGTCGTAATGGAATCATACAGTTTTGGCAGTTCCTGATTTCGTCCGGGATCATATTTTAAGAAATAAAAATATTCCTCAAAATTGCTGCAGCCACAATCTTCAAGCCTGTACCTCAAACGATTTTCAAGGAGGTATGTTTTGTTTTCGGCAAAAAGGATTCCTGTCTTTTCATAGATGAAATTCCTTAACTGCTTAAAGGTTTCGCTTGTTAAAGTGGCACGA
Organism: Pseudomonadota bacterium; assembly: GCA_015222555.1. Classification (GTDB taxonomy): domain Bacteria; phylum Desulfobacterota; class JADFVX01; order JADFVX01; family JADFVX01; genus JADFVM01. The sequence goes on along the minus strand of JADFVM010000174.1, from coordinate 2,948 downwards.
TCAGTCATAGTTCTTTTGTTTCCTCAATGTCGTTGAATATAAGAATGTTTACAATAGTCTCTTTAGTATAAGTTTACAGTTCCCAGATACTCATCTTCATTAATAGTTACTTCCTCCTCATTATGATTATTTTCCGTGACTTCTTCTGCCATATTTCACATTCATTAACTAATAGATTCATTAATCTCTCTCAATGCCTCCGAAGCAACATCTCTTAATATTTCATCTTCACTTGACAGCAGTTTTTTTACATCCTCTAGCGCTCTTGAATCTTTCATTATCCCCACAGCTTTAACGGCGCCGATCCTTGCCGGACCGCTATCATTATTAATGACCTCTATTAGTGCTTTTAAAACCTTATCTCCCCCGATACCCCCAAGGGCCTCAGCTGCTCTGAACCTGACCATCATGTTCTTATCATGCAAGGCTGTGAGCAGAGGCGATAATGCCCTTTCATCACCAAAACTTGCAAGGAGGGCGACCACGGCACCTCTCACATGGTCATTTTCATCCTCCAGCAGTGTTTGAAGCGTAGCTGAGCTGTCATTAAATCCAAGGGCAACAAGGGACATCAAGGCCGCTTTGCGCACTTTCCATTCACCATCTTCAAGCGATTTAAGGAGAGAGCTAATAGCACTTTCTTCACCTAACATGCCGAAGCCCCTGCAAGCAATTCCCCTTAGATGGGGATCCTTTGAAAGTCTGAATTTTTCCAGTTTCTGAAAAGCTTCTCCTCCAATAGATACGAGTGACTGAAGTGCATCCTCTATTACGTCGGGAAACTTTTCCTTTTCAATCAATGAAGTCAGAGATTCAAGGCTTTTTGAATTTTTAATTTTGCCTAATGCTAATGCCGCCGCCCGCCTTACACGTCCGTTTTTATCTTTTATTGCAGTTATTATCCTATCCTGAGATCCTTCTGACCCTATCTGGCTGAGTGCATTTAGGATCTGGATTCTTACGGGCCAGTGAACCTTGAATATAATATTAGAAAGTGATTTTGCTGTTTTTTCATTTCCGATCCTTCCCAGGACCTGAAGGACAACATTTATTAGAGGCTCATCATCTTCCTCGACCCTCGTCAGGTCTTTTGTTCCTAGAAAGGTAAGTAGCGCTTCAGGGGAGTTAATGCCTTCCAGGGCTTCCATCACTGCCCCGATAGTCTCTTCATCTTCGAGATCCATCTCTGCGGCCGTTCTGATTACCACGCCCGCTGACATAGGATCTCCTATTGTACCAAGACCCTTCAGTGCATATTTTTTCACATCGGGATTAACATCTTCAGCGGATTCGACCAGATACTGTAAGAACCGATCTTTTCCCACTTTATCAGCAACGACATTTTCTTCTCCTTCAGTGATTTCCATCACCGCTTTCATTGAAAGATTCCTTACCCCGCTTTCGGCACCACTCATGAGGTCCAGAAGGTGGGGAACAGCATCACAATCTTTCAAGCGACCCAGCGCTTCTATAATGCCATACTGAACGGCACCTGTATTTTTTAAGGCATCAAGAAGGTGAGGAACGACCTTTTTATCGCCAATAGTTGACAAAGTTTCAACGACAGAAAACCTGACCCATTCTTCATCTCCCAGCATTTCTATAAGAGGATCAATGGCTCTTTGGTCATCAATCTTACCTAATGCTTCAGCAGTAGCAGCCCTCACATTAGGGTTTGAATCCTTAAGGGATGAGATTAAGGAATCTACAACCTCTTCATCTCCTACAACACCCAATACATCAACAGCAAACTTTCTTACATCGGGATCTTTATCGTTCAATATACCAACAATCAGGTCCTTGCCTTCTCCACCCACCACCTCAAGAACCTCTATTGCAAGATTTCTTCGCGCAGGTGAATCATCCCACAAAAGGGGCATCACACTTTTGACAACATCTTTCCCCCCGATATTTATAAGTGCATCTGCGGCAGCCTGCTGAACACCCTTGTTTTCATCCATTAAAGCCTTCGCTATATGCGTCACCGTAGCAGGATTTTTTGATTCAACCAATCTTTCAACAGCTTCCCGACGTATAGAGCTATTGTCATCATCAAGCATCTTCACATAATTACTTATATCAGCCGTCTTCTCAGACATGACACCACCTGTCAAACATTATTTTTTGGAAAAAACATATTTAATTTTTATAACACTTTATTACTTTATAGATTCTAAATTATTAACATAGATTCATTTTATTTACTGAAATTTTAATTTTTTAAACTTCTTTTAATTTGGTCTTCAATTTTAAAACCGCCTTGGTGTGGACCTGACATACTCTTGATTCTGTTACTTCCAATACGGCTCCGACGTCTTTTAGGGTTAACTCCTCATAGTAATAAAGTGAGACGACAAGACGCTCCTGTTCAGACGCGGTAATTCACGTAAATTAAAGCTGGATTCCAGATCCAGTCCGGAATGACATGCAAGGCATTTGATCGCTTTTTAAAACTAATGACTCGATATTTTTTTCAGATAATCTTCTATTCTTGATAGAGCGGCCTCTATATTTTCGATAGAGGTCGCATAAGAAAGTCGGATAAAACCTTCTCCCCCTTCTCCAAAATCGATGCCGGGCGTTACGGCAACGTTGGTATTTTCAAGAAGATCGTAGGCAAATTGAAGGGAGTCGTTTGAATATTGTTTCATGTTGACAAGGACATAGAACGCACCGGCTGGTTTTGAGCTTACTTCTAATCCTATCTTGTCAAGACCGTTCAACAGAAAATCCCTTCTTTTTTTATATTCATTTCTCATCATTTCAAGGTCATCGTCAGCTTCCTCAAGCGCAGCCAGGCCGCCCCACTGGCTGATGGTAGGCGCAGAGATAAGAAAATTCTGGACTAAACATTGAATGGTTCGAATATACCTTTGGGGGACAACAGCATAGCCGAGTCGCCAGCCGGTCATGGCATAGCGCTTTGAAAATCCATCAATGACGAAGGC
>JADFVM010000019.1 GCA_015222555.1 Pseudomonadota bacterium | reverse complement strand
GAAAATATCATCAGCAATGAATTAGCCGACATAAGCGCTTTTACTAAACGGCTTGTACGAGGGGAACTGTCAGTCTGGTAGAATCTGCAGACGGAATTAAAACCTCAGATGCTTAAAATCAGGGGAGTGAATGCTATGAAGGATTGGAACGTCGTTATTACCGTTCATGAGGGGAAGTTTCGAGAGGCTTTTAATCTTTTGGAGCCCTTCGGTCAGGTCGGCAAATCGGAGTTTTTCAATGTCCTGGTGATGAAGGCAGATGACATTCAAAAGATGATGAAGACCTTGCTGTGGCGGATATCGGAAAAGCCGGCCATCCTTTCCATTGTCGCCCGTATTATGCCTGTTTCCCAAACGTTCAATTTTCACAAACCGGAAGAGTTTGAGGAGAAAGCCAGGGAGGTGGTGAAATATTGGATACCTGCCCTTTCAGGCAAGGGATTTCACGTCCGCATGCACCGCCGGGGTTTCAAAGGGAGACTCTCCACCCTTAAAGAGGAACAGTTCCTGGATAACTACCTTATCGAGTCCCTGGAAAAGAGAAAGGCCTCAGGCCACATCACCTTTACGGAACCTGACTTTATCATTGATATAGAAACAGTTGCACAAAGAGCCGGGCTTTCACTCTGGTCCAAAGAGGACCTCGAAGGGTATCCATTCCTGAAGCTTGATTGAACCGTTTGTTTTAAGCACAGAAGGGAGGCTGCAGGGTGGGAATAGTAGTGCTAGCTATTGGTAAAACGGATGAAGAGGTCATGGCGTCTCTCAAGGAGAGCTTGAACCATGCCTTTAACAGGCCTGTCTCCATCGGTAAAGAGTTGCCGGAGCCCGATTACGCCTTCAATAACAAAAGAAATCAGTACCTTGCAACAACTATTTTAAACAGACTGGTTAAGGGGCGAGAATACTCCAATTATGAGCGAATATTGGGTGTTGTAGACCATGATCTCTTTGTGCCGGAGCTGAACTTCGTTTTCGGACTAGCCGGTGAAAGGGCTGCAGTGATTGCCCTTCCCCGCCTCAGGCAATCATTTTACGGCCTTCCGGAAGAAAATACCACTTTCCAGAGAAGGGTACTCATCGAAGCTGTACATGAGCTTGGTCACACCTATGGACTGGGTCATTGTAGAAATCCCCGGTGTGTTATGTTTTTCTCAAACAGTTTGAGCGATACAGACAGAAAAGAACCGGATCTTTGTGAAAGCTGCAAAGAAAGAGTGTTCATATAAACCGCAGCGAATGAACGGCATGAATGGCGATCCCCTGTCTGAGGATGACAATTGCAGTCTCTCCAACCTGATATAATAAAAGTATGATAAACGTTTCCATTTCAAAAGGTGAAAACCGAAAAGAGAATGTCAGAAGCGCTCTTGATCTCATTGCAGAGGATATCAAAAAAAGGATAGGTGATAGGCAGATCGTTATCAAGCCTAATTTTGTTTCAACATCACGCCAGCTCGCCTCAAGTCATATCGATCAGATCAGAGGGATACTTGATTTCCTGAAGGGCTTCCATAAAGAACGGGTCATTGTGTCGGAGGCCGCCTGTGGCGATACAGGGAAGGCCTTTAAGCACTTCGACTATAACAACCTTAGCGAGGAATATGATATCCAATTAATAGATCTGAATCGGAGCCCTTACAAAAATGTTGCTATCAAGGATTCAGAAGGTCGGTCTTTTAATGTGAGGGTTTCCGCCCTTCTACTGGACAGGAATAATTACGTCATATCTGCAGCCAAACTAAAGACCCACGACGCGGTCGTTGTAACATTGTCGATTAAAAATATGGCTATGGGAGCAGTACTTTATCCGGACAAGATGGATGTCCATCAAGGGATAAGGCGCACCAACCTCAATATTGCAGAGCTTGCTGAACAGGTATGGCCGGATCTTTCAGTTATAGATGGCCTGGAGGGAATGGAAGGTAACGGTCCCGTCAATGGAGATCCCATTGATGTTGGGATAGCCATTGCCGGCACAGACCCTCTTGCGGTTGACAGAGTGGCCTGTGAGGTGATGAGAGTCGATTTCAACAAGGTTGGCTATCTCAACAACTGTTTTGAACTGGGCCTGGGTGAGGCGGATCTACAGAAAATTGATATCGTCGGCTACCCCATCAGTGAGTGCACCTGCCCTTTCAGACTTCATAGAACAGTTGAAAAACAGTATCGTTGGCGGAATCATTAAATGTTTGATCCGATTGAACTGGCAGAAAAGACAAGGCGGGATGTCTGTAGAGACCTTTCAAGAAAGTATTACCGTTTCAGACCAGCAAGGTTTTACGGCGGTATCGCCACTGCAGACTGCGTCGGATGCTGTCTCAGGTGCGTCTTCTGCTGGTCCTGGAAGGTGGTCTCAACTCCGAAGACGTCCGGTCAATTCTATTCACCGGAGGATGTGGCAAGGCGACTGACGAGCATTGCCAAAAAGAAGCGACTCAAAAAGATGCGCATCAGCGGCAACGAGCCAACCATATGCCGGGAGCACCTTATTAAAGTCCTTGAGAACATAGATGAAAGCTACCTCTTCATACTCGAAACAAACGGCATCCTCATCGGCAGCGATGAGAGCTATGCAGAAGACCTTTCCAGGTTCAGCAACCTTTTTGTGAGGGTTAGCCTCAAGGGGGCATGCGGGGAGGAGTTTTCAAGGCTCACAGGCGCCGTCCCCGAAGGTTTCGATCTGCAGCTGAAGGCGCTTGAGAACCTCGTCCGCCATGGGGTGGATTGCCACCCCGCCTGCATGATCAGCTTCAGCTCTCCTGAAAACCTGGATGCGTTGAGGAGAAGGTTAAAGGCAATACACCTCAACTTCGGTGACTTTGAGGCCGAGGAGCTGATTCCCTATCCACATGTGGTGGAAAGACTGAAAAAACTGGGCTATGATTTGGGGCACTATGGAATTGGTAAGGGGCAAGAATAACTTCCTGAAAGCGTCAATTTGTCAACCACTTCAAAAAGGTGAAGTTACATTTAGTAATGCTCAGTAGAGTCTTTGAATCTTCAATAAATAAGATTTTCATCGACAAAACACCACCCCATTATTCTGTTCGGGAACTCTATTATTGTAGAAATAAATCATTTTTGCATCCATCTTATGTATATACGATTTCACCGCTGGTTGACAGATTCAAAAAAGTTGTCATTTCTAGAGGTGCAATGGGGAAAGAGCGAACAAAGCGGCATGAAACTTCAGAACGCTAAGGCTCTAACTTAGATGTCACTATATTGCTGGAAACGATTAGCAGTGTACCAATGAAGAGGACCATATTCACAGGATCGGAAAAGAAGATCACGCCCAGAAGCGATGCGATATAAACTCTGGAGGCAGACACAATACTCCCCCCCACAGCAGAGATAAATCTGTAACCATGGGTTAAGAAATATTGGGCTGCCACACCACAGACAGAACAGAGCAACAGAAGCATAAATCCATTCACATCAGGCATGACAAAGAACGGAATTGTGGGCACCAGTAGTATCAGTGAACCCACAGCAAAAAGGTAAAAGAGTATGACCGGTGTTTCGTCCGTTTTTCTAAGTACCCTGAGATAGATGATGGCAAGGGCCGCGACGACACCTGATACTAGGCCGATAAGATCACCTTTATTGATATCCGTAAAATCAGGCTGGATAACCATATAAACGCCGATCAAGGTAAGAAATAGAGGCAATAAAAGTATGGGATGAAACCTCTCCTTAATCAGGGCATGTGAAAAAAGCGCGACAAAGATGGGATAGGTCATGTTCAGGACATTGGCGTTGGTAATTGTTGTATACTCAACGGCAAAGAAAAGAATGAGTACGGCGGCTGCATTCAGCAGACCTCTGAGGCAGAGAATTTTCTTGTTAACAGGTTTGAAATCCACTCGCCACATCCAGATGTAAATGACGACAATGAGCAGGCCGATAAAAAAACGGGCAAAGGTTATTTCTACCACAGGAATATCGGTCCATTCCCTCAACATTTTAACTAAAAGCAGATTAACACTGAAAAGCAGCGCTGAAATAAAAATTAAAAAGGCACCTTTCTTTGCAGGCGCCAATGACTGGGTATTTTGTTTTGTCATAACCGGTTAGAAAGATGTCAGGCTACATTGTAAGAGGAGATATATCAACGGCAGGTTGGTTAATTTGACAGATCTTTTTTTATATTTTATAACCAAGGTGAATCGCGGCAATGCCATTGGTAAGGTTGAAATATTTCACCTTATAAAGGCCACAATCCTCCAGGATTTTCTTAAGCTTTTCCTGGTTGGGAAACTTTCTGATCGATTCCACCAGATACTGATAGGAATCTTTATCCTTGGCGATTATATTGCCTATTTCCGGGATGACATTGAAGGAAAAAAAGTCATATGCCTTTGAAAAAAGCATGTTCGTTGGGTGGGAGAATTCCAGGCACATCACCTTACCCCCCGGCCTGACCACTCGCGTCATTTCTCTGAAGGCCTTTTCAAGG
>JADFVM010000173.1 GCA_015222555.1 Pseudomonadota bacterium | reverse complement strand
GGGGGATATGTGCATGAAGAATACCTTCCGGAAAGGCTGAAAGGAAAAAGCTACTATAAACCCTCAGACAGGGGGTATGAAAAGCGAATTCGGGAGCGGATGGAATTTTTAAAGAAAGAGAAATCCTAGCCACAGAGGTCACAAAGGACACAGAGAAAAACAATAGCATGGCCGTAGAAACAGGCCTTCAGGCCTGTTAAAGATGATAAATATTTTACACAGCTAAAGCTATGTTTCTACGATTTTTATAGCACGCCGATGACAAAGATAGAGCGGATTAACACTGATAAAAAAATCTGTGGATAAAAACTACTCTTTTTCTCTGTGTTCTCTGTGGCTAAAAAATAAGGAATTTTATGCAAAAAATAAAAATATTATCAGAAAACCTCGCCAATATGATCGCTGCCGGGGAGGTGGTGGAGCGACCGGTATCTGTAGTGAAGGAGCTGGTTGAAAATGCCATCGACGCCGGCAGCTCAAAAATAGATATCCATATCAGGGATGGCGGTAAAAGGCTGATTCGGGTCGCCGATAACGGTGAGGGTATGAGCAGGGAAGATGCGCTTCTTTCCCTTGAACGTCACGCCACCAGCAAGATCGATGATCCATCCGATCTTTTTAACATTACAACAATGGGATTCAGGGGGGAGGCCCTTGCCAGTATCGCTTCAATTTCACGCTTCACCCTGTCGACGAGGGAGAAGGATGCCATCGAGGGATCAACAGTGATTTTAGAAGGGGGTGTCATAAAGGATGTGCGGGCAACCGGTATGCCCTCTGGAACAATAGTGGAGGTGAAAGACCTTTTTTACAATACACCTGCGCGGAGAAAGTTTCTTAAAACCAATACAACTGAGATGGGCCACATCAATGATTTTGTGGCAAGAACGGCCCTTGCCTTTCCTTCCATTTCCCTGACGCTGAGAACAGATAATTCCGTCGTCTTTGACCTGCCTGCCGGTTCTGATCTTAAAGAAAGGATAAGTAATCTTTTAGGTAAGGATGATGCTAAAGATCTCCTGGAGATAAGCGCCGAAACTGAAGCCCTCAGCCTTTCGGGCCTCATCTCGCCACCGTCAGTGCAGCGTTCAAGCGGGTCGGCTTTATATTTTTACGTAAATGGCAGATATGTTAAAGACAAGGTCATCAGGCATGCTTTGTTGCAGGGCTATGGAAACTATATAATGAAGGGGAAATATCCCCTGGCCATTCTTTTCGTAGAGACAGACCCTGCAGAGGTGGATGTCAATGTCCATCCGGCGAAAAGTGAGGTGAAATTCAGGGATTCACGGGCCCTTCATTCCCTCGTTCATGCAGGCATTGAAAGAACACTGAATGAAAGGCAATGGTTGTCAGAGACTGATCGGCAGGGGGAGGTTCTTTCAGCGAAAAGAATAAGGACAGTTCAAGAGGCGGCTGCTCACTATGTGAGCAATAATGAAAACCTTCCTTTAAGGGGAGGGCATGTGAGGTGGGAGGGCGAGTCCTCTGGCCGGCACAGCTCATTGCTTGCAAAGGCTGAGATGAGAGCCGCCAACCTGTCAAAATTTAAAGAGGCTGAAGAGCTCGTTGAAAAAGGCCCGGCATGGGATGTGGTAACGGAGGGTTATTTTTCATCGCTTAACGTAACAGGTCAAATTGGCGAGATGTATATTGTCTGTGAAGGTAGAAATGGCATGGTCATTATCGATCAACATGCGGCCTATGAAAGAATCACCTTTGAAGAGTTAAAGCGCGGTTATGAAAAACGATCCTTTAAAGTCCAGCAGCTTCTCATGCCTGAGACGGTCGAGCTGACGCATAAGGAGGCCTCGGCGCTGGAAGAGAACCTTGAAGATATTCAGCGTCTCGGTTTTGAAATAGAGCATTTCGGCGGCAAAAGTTTTGTTATAAAGGCGATCCCTTCTATCTTTGGTAATAAGGGCAGTAAGGCGATTGTGACAGATATGGCTTCTGAACTCTCTGAATTACCCAAGTCGGGAAGTTTTAAGTCGGCCTTTGAAGAGATTATAAAAAGGATTGCCTGTCACTCCGTTGTGAGGGGAAGAAGGCGGATGAATATTGATGAGATGAGAGCTCTTTTAACTCAGATGGATGAATCAGGGATTGTCCCTCACTGCCCCCACGGCAGGCCTGCGCATATTGATATTCCCATATCAGAGTTAGAAAAGCGATTTGAGCGCGTTTGATGACTAAGCCCAGAGTCGTTGCCATTGTCGGACCGACCGCGTCAGGAAAAAGTGCACTTGCGGTGGAATTAGCTTTGAAGCTCAACGCCGAGATTATCGGGGCAGACTCGATGCAGGTCTATCGGTATATGGACATCGGCACGGCAAAACCGACTGTGGAAGAAAGGCAAGGTGTTCTCCATCACATGATCGATATTGTGAATCCCGATGAAGAGTTCAGTGTGTCTGATTACCGTGAAATGGCATCGGGCGTAATCAAGGAGATTCATGGCCGGGGGAAAACAGTCATTATTGCCGGCGGCAGCGGGCTTTATCTTCGAGCGTTGACAAAGGGTCTTGTCGATACGCCGGAAGGTGATTCAACTTTGAGAGAAGAGCTGAACAGGGAGGCTGAAGAAAAAGGACGGGAATATGTCCATGAAAAGCTGAAATCGCTTGACCCAATATCTGCAGAAAGGATCCACCCAAACAATATTGTAAGGGTCATAAGAGCACTGGAAGTTGCCATAAAATCAGAGGAGACATTGTCTGAAATACAGGCTGAACACGCCTTCGGTGAGTCGCCCTATGAGGTGATGATGGTGGGAATCGATGTTGACCGGGACAGCCTGTATAAAAGGATTGAAGAGCGGGTGGATCGGATGATGGCAGCGGGTTTGAAAAAGGAGGTAGAGACGCTTCTTGATATGGGATATGACAGACATCTTAAGCCGATGCGCGGGGTGGGATACAAGGAGATGTGCGCCCATATTCTTGATGGCTTGCCACTTATTGAGGCTGTGGAACTTATAAAAAGAGACTCCAGGCGTTACGCCAAACGTCAGATGACGTGGTTCAGGAAAGAGGATGTAACATGGAATCCATTTGACAATATGAAAAATGGGGATCTGCTAAATGAGATAAAAAGTTTTCTTAAGGATTAAATTTGATAAGCTTCAGGATAAAGTATTGTATGTTTGTGCCGAAGAAAAAGATGATCAGCGATAACGCTTTAAATGGAGACAGTAGAGATGGCTGATTCAATGCCAAAGATAAAAGGCTTGCACACTAAAGCATATCTTCGCCCTCTGTCAATTTTTATCATATTGCTCATCACAATATTTATTGTCGAAGCATTAGTGATGTTTATTATTTCCTTTCTTCCTGCCATGTCGACTTCTGAAGAGTCTCTTTTTGATGCATTTTTACTCACACTGCTGGCAACACCTCTCTTTTATTTTATTGTCGTTCGGCCCATGATAAACAATGTCTTAACACTTAATGAGGTTGATGCTGAACTGCATGAAGCCCATGCGAAGCTTGAAGAGAGAGTTAAGGAACGAACGGCCGAGCTTAAAAAGGCAAACGAAAAATTGCGGGATGAGATTCTAGAGCATAGGCGCACAGAGGCATCACTTGTTGAGAATGAAGGAAATTATAGAGCTCTTTCCCAACAGTTTCATGCCCTTCTTGATGCCATCCCGGATCGGCTTGTTCTCCTCTCACCTGACCTTACAGTCCAGTGGACAAACAAAAACTCTTCGCTGGAACAGAACAATGGAATGATGGAGCCACTTAATGTAAACTGTTATGAATTGTGGCAAAAAGCATCCGCTCCTTGTGAAATGTGTCCCTCCCTTTCAAGTTTTAAGACCGGCGAGGTGGCAGAGAGTATCATGAAGAGGGATGATGGAGCCCTCTATGAAGTCCGGGCCGTTCCGATTAAGAATGAGAGTGGAGATGTGGTCAATGTGATTGAAATATGCAGTGATGTTACAGAAAAAGACAGGATGCAAAAGGAAGCGATGCGTTCCGATCAACTTGCATCCATAGGGGAGCTTGCTGCCGGTGTCGCTCATGAGATTAACAATCCCATTAATGGAATTATTAACTATGCACAAATAATAGCAAATAAAAGCCCAAAAAAGAGCGACGAACATGACATTGCCGGCAGAATAATTAAGGAGGGCGATCGTGTCGCTGTCATCGTCAGGAGCCTGCTCTCCTTTGCACATGAAAATCAAGAAGGCAAAAAAGTTGTCTCTGTCATGGAGGTTATTTCAGATTGCCTGATCTTAACAAAGAAGCAGATGGAAAAGGAAAACATTATCGTCAAGGTTGACATCCCGCCGGAACTGCCACAGATAAAGGCCAATTATCAGCAGCTGGAGCAGGTTTTCCTTAATTTTATCACCAATGCACGCTATGCCCTGAACCAGAAATATCCTGTGGCAGATAAAAACAAGATTTTTGAAATCTCTGCGCAGGAGGTTAAAGAGGGGAGACTACCCTGTCTTCGGATAATCTTTTCGGATTATGGCATCGGTGTGCCGGCCGAGATTCAGGAGAAAATCTTTGATCCTTTTTTCTCAACAAAGCCGGAAGGCTCGGGCACAGGTTTAGGGCTGAGTATCTCTCACGGAATTATCAATGACCATGGAGGTAAATTAAATTTGGAATCGAGAGAGGGAGAGTTTGCCAGGATTTATGTTGATTTCCCTATTATGGCTGTTAATGATGGCTTAAACGATACAGGTGATGAATGAAAGCAGAGATATTAGTCGTTGACGATGAAGAGGGCATACGCTTTACTTTTAAAACCTTTCTAAGCGATGAGGGCTATTCCGTTGTAACGGCAAAGAGTTTTGATGAAGCGGCAAAAAAACTTTTAAAAAGTGAATTTGATCTTATATTTACGGACATCCTCATGAGTGGCATGACAGGCATTGATCTGTTAAGGGAGGTGAAAAGGGAAAAGATAGAAATACCTGTCGTCATGATAACAGGTGCGCCTGACATGGATACTGTTTCCGAGGCCTTAAGGTTGGGTGCCTTTGACTATATCCCAAAACCGGTGACGCAGAAAACACTTTTGCGGGTCACTAAAATGGCTTTGCAGCACAGCGAACTGATGAAAGAAAAAAATCAGTATCGTGCAAATCTGGAAGCCATATTCAGAAGTATGCAGGATGGCGTCGTTTCCGTCGATAACAATCTTGTTGTTAGTGAGGTTAATGACGCTATGGAGGGTATATGTGGCTATTCACGTATTGATGCAGCAGGAAAAGGCTTTGATTCTCTCCATCTGGATTGTGGCAAAAGGTGCCTCTCCGCCATGGTAGAAACAATAAAAACTGGATCGCCCGTTGAAATCAACAGGATCGAATGTTGTCATAACAATCGCCTCGGACAAAAGGTGACGCTATCAACATCACCGCTCATTGACCATCAGCATAACTTTTCAGGTGCCGTGATGATCGTCAGCGATGAAACCCGCCTTAATCAACTGGAACAGGATCTCCACGATCGCCAGCAATATTATAAAATTATTGGAAAGAGTGAAAAAATGCAAGCCATCTATTCGCTCATCGAAAGCCTTGCCAATGTAAAAACAACAGTACTCATTACAGGTGAAAGCGGAACAGGTAAAGAGTTGATTGCCGAGGCCATTCATTTTCAGGGTGATCGAAACGATAAACCGCTCATAAAGGTTAACTGTTCCGCGTTGAGCGAAAACCTGCTTGAAAGTGAACTCTTTGGCTCAGTCAAGGGGGCCTATACAGGTGCAACAAAAGATAAGGTCGGGCGATTTGAGAAAGCAGATGGGGGGACGCTCTTCCTTGATGAGATAGGAGATATTTCCCTAAAGATACAACTTCAGTTGTTGAGATTCCTGCAGGAAAAAACAATCGAGAGGGTTGGTGACTCTACACCCATCAAGCTGGATGTCAGGATTGTGGCGGCAACTAACCAGAATATGCTTGAAAAGGTTGCCCGTGGGGAGATAAGAGAAGACCTGTTTTATCGCCTCAAGGTTGTTGAACTGGCTCTCCCGTCCTTAAGAGAGAGGGTTGTGGATATCGTTATGTTGGTGAAGCATTTCATAGCAAAGTTTAATAAGGAATTTAACAAAAATATTACCGGCCTTTCCACCGCCGTTCTTGATATATTCAGGCATCACCCCTGGCCCGGCAATATCAGGGAGATGGAGCATGTGCTCGAGCATGCCTTTATAATGTGTCGTGGGAAAACTATTGATGTGGAACATTTACCTCCCGACTTCCTCTCTCAGGGAAAGTCGACTTCTCCTATAAAGATCACAAGCCAGGATGAACGTGAGCAAATCCTCGACGCCATTGAAAAAGCTGCTGGAAATAAGGCAAAGGCTGCCCGCCTGCTTGGCATTAGCCGCCGAACAATGTATCGTAAAATGGATAAGCTTAATATCCCTGCCAATTAATCCCTCTTTAGTCTGAAAAAGTGAGTCATGGCGCATAAGTGTGTCATGCATTTGTGTGCCACGGCACACTTAGGTTTGCTGATTAGGGTGGACTCCTTCCATCTCTATTTCATTGTAACCACCTGTCTTTAAATGATTATTTCATTACCACCTCTCTTTTTGCCCATCTGGCATGTATCTTGATACCTGTATGAAGAGAATTTAATCATAAAAAACTCGGAAACAGGTTTTATTATCTATGAAAGCAAACAAAGCTGACCTCAAACAGGAACCCGACGTGAGTGATGATTTTAAGGGAAAATGTCCACACGTTAAAGACCCCTTTGCGAACTGTTATTGTACGAGCTTGAGAAGTACTAATGTGGCAAAAATGATCTATTTCTGCGGGGGGAAATATGAAGAATGTGAAATTTACAATAAAGAGCATAAAAAAGATGAAAATAAATAATAAAGAAAAAGGAGGTTATATAAAATGAATAAATGGATCTGGTCTTTAGCCTGTGTCTTTTTAGTAACTGTTCCAGGAACGATGGCACTGGCGGACAATGATCATCTTGAGAAGAAAATTCTGGAACTGGAAGAACGCCAGGCCGAGCTCTATCACTCGCTTAAAGAAAAGAAGAGTGCAGGGCTCATGGAAAAGGCAACAGACAAAATATCTATTGGTGGTGTTGTCGAAGTCGAGGCGGGTTATGAAGATAATAATGAGGTCAATGAAAAGACATCCGACATCGTCCTTGCCACAGTAGAAATAGGCATCGATGCAGAGATTAACGATAAGATGAAAGGGCATATCCTCCTTTTGTGGGAAGAAGATGATACACCCCTCGACATTGATGAGGGGACCATTACCCTCACCGCCCCATACGGACTTTCTCTCACCGCGGGGAAGATGTACGTTCCTTTCGGCACCTTTAATTCTCACTTTATCTCGGACCCCTTTACGCTTGAGTTGGGTGAGACCAATGAATCAGGCCTTCTCGTCAGTTATGGAAAGGAGATCTTTGAAGTCTCTCTCGGTGTTTTTAATGGGGCCGTGAGAAAGGCAGGTAAAGATGACAAAGTTGATGATATTGTTGCCAGTGTAACGGTCAATCCGGCTGAAGGGATCAGTTTTGGGGCTTCCTATATCTCTGATATATCCGAATCAGATGGCGACATTACCGGTGCCGCTGGAGGCGCCGGCACATTAACAGATATTGTGGCTGGTTACAGTGCTTTTTTCAGCGGTTCCTTTGGCCCCATCGCTGTTGAAGGTGAATATTTAGCCGCGGCCAATGGTTTTAAGGTTGCCGATGTTGATATCAATGGTGATGGTAAAGAAGATGAACCTTCAGCTTATAATGTTGAAATTGCCTTTGCAGTAAGTGATGCAACGGAAGTGGCTGCCAGGTATGAGGGGTCAGATGACCTTGACATGCCTGAAAAACAATATGGTGTTGCCGGTTCCTATGGCCTTTATGAAAATACATCCTTGGCTCTGGAATATATGAACGGGGAATATAAAAGCGGCAAGAAGAGGGATCTTCTTACGGCACAGCTGGCCGTTGAATTTTAAGAATGGATCGTTCTTTCAATAGCATTGACCCTCTACTTGAGGGATGAAAAAGCAAATAAATTAAAAAAGCAGGAGGAAAAAATGAAGAAAGTTATTGGTAAATTGTTGCTTGCATCTGTTCTGTCCATAATGCTGGTCTCCGGCGCTTCTGCCGCCGATATGGCATCCTTTAAAAAAATGACAAAAAACACGATACGGCAGGCAATAAGTGGCTCCATCAGTGATATTGACAAGTTGATCGCGACGCAGGTAAAAATGTTGGACATTGGTGTGCAGGGGTGCAAGGAATACGCAAAAAAGAGCCCGAAAGATGCAAAGATCATGAACCTGGTGGTTCAAAATGCGGAAAAGATGAAGGCCATGACCCTCGATGAGATTGAAGATGCGTGGCATGAAGGTGGGGTTTTAAAGAAAAACGGAATTGACTTCGATAAAATTGACCACATGGGCGCTGCCCTCAGTCACATGGATACCGTTGTTCACCCGGCCACGACCTATATTGCACTGAAAGAATACAAGAAGACAAAAGACGAGGATCTGCTCGACCAGGTGAAGGATGAACTTTCGGAGGTACTGGAACACCTGGATCACATTAAATGAAGTTGAGTGTCTTTGAGATATGGTAGCCTTTTACAAAGTGATTGGGAGGATGAAAATGAAAATGACGCTAGGGAATAAATTATTGGCCGGCTTCCTCGGTATTGCCTCCCTTGT
This sequence comes from Pseudomonadota bacterium, assembly GCA_015222555.1. Taxonomy (GTDB): domain Bacteria; phylum Desulfobacterota; class JADFVX01; order JADFVX01; family JADFVX01; genus JADFVM01. The sequence goes on along the minus strand of JADFVM010000173.1, from coordinate 1,825 downwards.
TTTTGTCGCCGGAATGGTGGGGATCGTCATGGTGGGGAGGGTTGCTGACAGTGCCGATACCGTTATCAATGACAAGATGCCGCTCATCGATGCGTCAATGGAGGCGTTAATCGCTGTTGAAACAGCTATCTCATCAAGCAGAAACTATCAGATCCACAAAGACAACCTTGCCGGGATCAAGGAAGAGATAGATGAAGCTTCCAAGGAGTTTAATGGCTATCTTTCCACGATCAAAGAGAAGAGCGAGGGTGGAACGAAAGCTCTAGCAGAAAAGGCGGCTGCAGGGTATGTTGCTTTTAAAAAGGCAAGTGATGATCTCATGAGAGCCCACGATAAAAAGGTAGGGTATCTTTTTACACACAAGGGTGTGGACTATGATATCAAGGTATTTCTTTACTACATGGGTATCCAGCTGAGTGAATGGTCAGCCACCCTTGAAGATGCGGCCACTTACGATGCCCACTTCAAGGGGGGAACGGATGTGTCAAAGAGTGACTTTGACATCTGGTACAAGACCTTCAGGACCGGTGATAAGAAGCTCTCAAAGATGCTGAAAAAATTTAACAAGCTCAACAAGGAGGCCTATAAATGGGCAGGAAAGATTAACGATGTTGAGGGTGATAAAAAGCTCTCTTATTTTAAGAGAACCAAAGCGAGACAGCTCAACAAGGCCTTTAAGGAACTGAAAAAACTCCAGAACTATGTGGCGCCTCTCTTCGATAACCTGGCAAAGGAGGAACGCTCAAGTCTGAAAAAGATGGACAGCACCTCGGAAGAGATCATCAAGTCGCTAGAGGTACTGCAGGAAGCGATTGACAAGGAGGTCGTAGCGGCTGAAGAGGCGGCTGCTTCTGCAAAACGCTCAGCCAGCTTTATCCTCATTGCCACCGTCATTGTTGCAGTCATCGCATCGGTTGTAATCGGGCTCTTTCTGGCACGATCCATATCGGGACCGGTCACTGCACTGGCCGCGGCTGCAAAGGCGATGTCAGAGGGGGATCTAACACAGGAAGTAAAGGCTGTTTCATCTGACGAGATAGGCGAAATGTCCCAATCCTTTAATGTCATGTCAAAAAATCTTAACAATATCGTGTCAAAAATAGCTAGCACCTCAAACATGCTGGCATCATCGACGGAAGAGATCTCCACAGCCTCCAGCCAAATGGTTGCAGGTGCTGAGAATCAGACAAGACAAACGGACCAGGTGGCAACAGCCATTGAAGAGATGAGCGCCACCGTTCTGGAAGTGGCCAAAAACTCAAATAATGCCTCCGAGCTGGCCAAAAAAGCATCAGAGGTTGCCACTAATGGAGGGGATATAGTTAAACAGACCATTGACGGAATGAACCAGATTTCCCAGTCTGTGAAATCGTCTGCAAAAACGATTGAAGGCCTTGGTCAAAGTTCAGACCAGATCGGTGAGATTGTAGAGGTCATCGATGATATTGCAGACCAGACCAATCTCCTTGCCCTCAATGCCGCCATCGAGGCGGCCAGGGCCGGTGAACAGGGCAGGGGGTTTGCCGTTGTGGCTGACGAAGTAAGGAAGCTGGCGGAGCGAACTACCAAAGCGACTAAAGAGATCGCCGCAATGATAAAGAAGATACAGAGCGAGACGGGCGCTGCTGTCACTTCCATGAGAGCGGGCACAGAAGAGGTTGAGAAGGGTGTCGATCTTGCCAATCAAGCGGGAGCCTCTTTGAGCCAGATCGTCGATGTTGTGGAAAGCGTTAACGGTATGATTCAGCAGATCGCAACGGCGGCCGAAGAGCAGTCTGTTGCATCGGAACAGATCAGTGGTAACATTGAAACTGTGGCGACTATT
>JADFVM010000172.1 GCA_015222555.1 Pseudomonadota bacterium | reverse complement strand
TAGTAAGTCTTTGTTTATCATAAAAATACTGCTAACGAGCCTGTAGGAAAACCGACCTGGCGTTGGCTCGTCTTTCCACATGGCGTTGTTTTTCAAGTTTTTCTCAACTTATCAGCCTCATTTCAGACTGTCAAACAAATTAAACGGTCTTAAGGCGTTCTTTAAGGTTCTATATCTCTATATCCCTTCTTTTTTCAGGTTGCAGCCATACCATATCGGTATATCTTGCCAAGATTATGCACTATGCAGAATAGTTTCCACTGTGTAGTTACCTTTTTTATGCCTCTAAGGGTAAAGCGGTCAAGGCCGATTGTACCTCTTATGTTGCCAAAGACCGGTTCTATCATGCCCATTCTTTTGCTGTATATCTTTCGGCCCTCATCAGAGTCGATCTTCTTGATCATCTTTTGTGTATGGGTTTCATCGGCTTCTTTCGTCTTGCCATAAAAGAAGGTGACCTGACGTGATTTTGTCTTGGGATTTCTAAGGCATTTGTCTCTTAGGGAGCATTCCCGGCAGTCGGTGATCTTTCCTTTATAGACGATGCCCTTTAGGCCCTTTACTTGAAAATTGGCATTTTCCAGATACATCTCCTTGCCTGCGGGGCATATCGCCTTTTTCCTTTCTTCATCGTGGGTAAAATCAGCCGGTGCAAAGTATTTTCCTTTTGGCTTCTCTTTCTTTATGGGCTTTTTGTGCCTGTCGGCCGATTCAAACCTTGGGTCACGTTTTCTGAAACGATTGTCAGCTACATAGCCGTCTATCTCCTCAGCATCCAGCATCTTCATATTCTCTGTAGAGTGAAATCCGCTGTCAGCAAGGAGTTTCGCTTCTTTCAGAATATCCTCATCTTTACCTATGTCCCTGAAATTATCTCGTATTCCCTCTATCATAGGCTTAAGGCTGTCTTGTTCAGATCCGCTGCCTATCGCCTCGGCATGAACAACTACCTGATGTTTTGAATCAGCTGCGGCAATGCCGTTGTAGCCCTGGATAACTCCGTGTGAAGAGGGCATCTTGGCGCTCTCGTTGTCCGTTATGTTGCTCTTTATGGGATTGCCGCTCTTTCCCTTTCTGTCCTCATTTTCGCTCAGCCATTTTTTTATCTTTTTCGACTTTTTTGTGAGATTCTCAATATGACGCTTCTCTTCTTCTTCCATAGAAAGGTTACTGCCTTCTGTCTTATCTTCTCCACGATGCTTTTTAAGGATGTAATCCATCGCCTTTTCTATCTTCTCTTGCTTCTTTGCAAAATCCTGTTTTGTGCCGCTCCACTCCTTCGAGGCATTTGATGAGATCTTGCAGCCATCGATGGCGAACATCTCCTTGCCTATTAGACCCATATCATCACATATAAGAAGGACTTCGCTAAAGAGTGGGCCTATCTCTTTGTCCATAGTGGAGACGAAATCTGCAATGGTGGTGAAGTGGGGCTTTGTGTCAGCGGAAAGAGCCATAAAGACTATGTTTTCACGGCAACAGCGTTCAATAATCCGGCTGGAGGTGATACCTCTGGAATAAGCATAGAGGACAATCTTGAGCATTATTGCGGGATCTATGGCTGGTGCGCCTGTTTCATCATTTTTATAGCGCTTATCAAATATGGAAAGGGGTAATTCATTATCAATGATGTGATTTAAAGCATGTTCAAAGCTGCCGGATAGTATTTGTTCTTTGAAACTGACGGGGATTAGTTTGGTCTGTGCGTAGGAGTAGTGTTTGTAACGAGCCATGAAACCTCCTTAAGTGCTTGATTAATTGGCGTTATTATATCAAACAGGAGGTGGTTTGGTAAGTGAATTTGTGGGAGGAAAGAGAGGTTTTCCTACAGCCTCAACGATTGAATTCGGGGGCTTGCGGGTTAATGGCAAAGCCTCTGGATTAAATTAATTGGTTTTAAAAGCCACCTAGTTCGATTCAAAAACGCTACCACAAGTCCCTTGCAGTGTGGCGTTAGGTGTTTTGAAAACACTTGACATGAAAGTGATAATTTAGTAGCTTTCTTTATGTTTGAGCGTCTAATACAGTATTATCAAGGCAGGGTATGCCTACAGGTCAGAACCTTCTAATCGTTTTTACTCTTAACGACTGCAAAATGGCTCTTCCAGTTTCTGGG
>JADFVM010000171.1 GCA_015222555.1 Pseudomonadota bacterium | reverse complement strand
GGTCTCCGGTTCTAGCTGCTCGTAGGGGACCTCGACTCCTTGTTCGGCGGGACTAGCTATTTTTTTGTCGGACATGATTTCCTTTAAAAAAGGCTGGGTGTTTCAGATGAGCAAGTTCCATAATTTCTCAGCTACAGCTTGCGAAACAGCCGGGCAAAATCATCCGGTATCCCGGTGTCAAAGGTCATTGTCTTGTGGTTGAAGGGATGGCTGAAGGAAATTGAGCGGGCATGCAGGGCGAGCCGTTTTACACCTCGGTCCTTATTCCCGTATTTTTTGTCTCCGACGATGGGATGGCCCTTTTCTGCGAAGTGCACTCGGATCTGGTGCTTGCGCCCGGTGAGAAGATTAATGTCAATCAGGCTAAAGCCTTCGCTCTCTTCCAGAACCTTGTAGTCCGTATGGGAGAGCTTGCCCTTGCCGGGATCATTGGTCGAGTACACCCTCTGGGCTTTATTTTGGAAAAGATGAGAGGTGATAGTGGCCTCTTTGGCTGTCAGGTGGCCGTGGACGATGCCCAGGTAGTGTTTTTCCGTATCCGGCCAATTTCCCTGCAGGTACTTTTTAGCCTGTTCGCTTTTGGCAAAAATCAGGATGCCGGAGGTGTCCTTATCCAGGCGATGGACGATATACACCCGGTTGCGCGATTTTGCATTGCCCTTGCGGACATAATCATTGAGCAGATAGTGGGCGGTTTTCGTTTTTTCCCGCTCCGTGGCGATGGTCAGCAGTCCGGCCGGTTTCACCACCACGATGATATCCTTGTCCTCATGGAGGATTGTCATTCCTCCCGGCTGACGCTTCCTGGTCGGTCGCTTGCCTTTACTCATAGTATCCACTTTAAGGTTGAATTCCGGGCAGAGCTCTTATGCGGGGGTGAAAAGGGGTGCTTGTTTTTTACGCTCCAGCTTGTCATACATGGCAAGCATCTTGTGATAGTCACGATGAAGGGTGGTCTGGATCAGGAACTCCTCACCTTTGACGATCCGCCAGGCTTGTTCGACCCTTACTCGGCCAAAGATGCTCACCAGCGCCTCTTCATATTCGGCCCAAACCAACTTTTCTTTCTCCAGCCGGAGCAATTCTGCGACGATATGTCCCAGCGTATTCGTCCCGGCTTCCAAGGCCGCAAGCGCCTCATCCGTTTCACCGAGCATGAGATAGATTTGTGCTTTCAATTCGAGCATGGTGAAACTGTGCTCAAAGATAACCCCGATATATCTTTCGACATCGAGGGAATCGTCCAGCGAGTGAATATGCTCTAATATCTCGGCAGGATTATACTCTGCAAAATGCAACACCATGGTGCGGATCGATTTGCCGATGTTTCTATTATTGTAGATCAAGTCCTCTATCGGATAGACTTCAGAAACTCCGGGGACGATCATCTGGCAGGAATAAAAGCCCAGATAGCTGTATTCTCGCAGATACATCTCCTTGCCCATCTTCGCAAGGATCCCCGTGAGATAGTTGAATTCTGCCTGACACCCATCGCCCTGGTAGTTCCACGGTGCATAGGCAAAACTTTTGGCTGAACTTAAGAAGCCAAAGCCCAACTTGCCATTCGAGTCGATAAAATGTGACTCCAGATTAAAACTGCTCGCGACAAAGCTCATATCGAAGGTCGGAATTTCAAAGGAGTCCAGATTTTCCTGGTCGCGGCCTTGCATCAATTCCGTCATTGTCCGCTCAAGGGAGACTTCTAAAATCGGATGCGCCCCAAAGGAGACAAAAAGAGAGGCGGTTTTCGGATTGATCAAAGAGATCGCGGTGACGGGATATTGCCCCCCCAATGAGGCATCAAGAACCTCGACGATGTATCCTAACTCCCGCAGGGCCAAAACATCACTCTGCACTCCGGCAAAGGATTGGACAACTTCATCGGGGTATTTGGGCAGGGCATAGCCGTTTCTGATGATCTCCAGTTTGGCATACCGCTCGAAAATCTCACTGAGCGCCTGAACCTGCGCTTCCTGGGGGGTATTGCCGGAGGCCAAACCATTACTGACGTAGAGATTGCTCAAAATATTAAGCGGGAAGCAGACCGTTTCACCGGTTGACCGGTTGCGAAATGGCAGGGCGACGATCTTATCATCATAATCACTGTTGAAATCAACAAGGTCTTCATCAGTGAGTTCGCCTTCAGGATCATACAGCCGGCGTAAGGCATCGTTTAGATACGCGCCGCCAAAGGCAAAGGCGACTTCGTCGGGGTAATACTTTCGCTGTCCCAAGTGGAAGTCGATAAAAAAATTATTGGTCTGGAGCCGTTCAATATACTCCCCCAAAGCACTCGCCATGGATGCGTCGGCAACGATCCCTTTGCCGTTGGCATAGATATGTCTTGGTGCTTCAACCGAAGAGAGATTCACCGAGTAACAATGCTTGAGCGGATGCTTTTCCTGGGCAAAAGTCGTTTCGCAGCCAATGTCTGCCAAAACAGCTTTCATTTTAGCGATCGACTCTGCCAGCGGGGCATCTTTGGATAAAAAATTCATTTTTTCACTAAGGTCTGTGATAGTTTACGAAATCTACTCATTAATGTTCAGTCGGCAAAGCCACTGAACTCTGACCTTGCCCTGAAGACAAGATTCTTGCAGCAAGAATAAATTTTACAATTTTAGAGCATACAGGAAAACTTACTATGGCTGAGAAAATATTTTCGCACAGACTAACAGGTAAGACCTTTGATCGTGACAAAGGAGTAAAGCAAGTTAACCCGGTCAAATATTACAAACTTGGCACGAAAAGAAATCCCGCGACCGTATCTGTCCAGACCGAAGACAGGAAAAAAGAGCTTGCTGCTGTTTTTCAGGAAAACAACTGGGCAGCATTAATTACTTGTGACCCTGACAAACCTGAAGATATTTCAGCCCTTGAAATCCTCTCAAACCCTGTGCAGACAAAAACAAATGAACACAATATCGGCAGAAATGAACCCTGTTATTGTGGCAGCGGCAAAAAGTTTAAAAAATGCTGTAGATAATCAAACCGCACTGGCCACAGACAACTCAAAAGAGACGGGGACGGTTACTGACATAAATTAACAGCCACCTTCAAAACTTATGATGATTTCTACTTTACATCCAGTATATCGCAGGT
>JADFVM010000170.1 GCA_015222555.1 Pseudomonadota bacterium | reverse complement strand
GCAAGCAGCGGGGTATGAGCGCGGAGATAACCTTCTTAATATATCGCGGCAAGCCGCGGGGAATGCACCCGCTAGGGATTCAAGATGATTCTATTTTTTCACAAATGATTCAAAAAAACATAAGTCATTAATATTTTTACACTTTTCCCACCAAAGACAAAGTGTTTCCAAACAATATTTTTCGAGCATCTCTATCTTCACACATAAAAACTCTACAATCATTTCATAGTTCAACAAATTTTAATCACTTTAAGACAATTGCCAGTCATGTTAACAATGCCTCCCCAATAGCTAAAACATTTTAGAGTGTTTGCCAAGCGGCCTCGGCTCAACTATTATATGACAGCTTATGATTTTAACATTTAGCCCCTATGTCTGACGAACAAAAAATAATAACAATTGAATCCCTCGCCTATGGTGGGAACGGTGTTGGGCGATATGAGGGCAAAGCCGTCTTTGTGCCAATGACGGCGCCGGGGGATATTGTAAAGTTCAATGCCGCCAAAGAAAAAAAGAATTATGTCGAAGGTGACTTAGTAGAAATCATCGACCCATCCCCTATAAGGAGAGAACCACCCTGTCCCGTCTTCGGCCAGTGTGGCGGCTGTTCATGGCAGTTTCTTCCCTACGAAAAGCAGTCCAAAGCAAAGGACGACATTTTCAAAGAGAGTCTATGGCGTCTTGGCACTGTGGAGAAGGAAAAAATAGATGACATTATTCCTGCTCCGTCAGAGTGGAATTATCGAAACCGGGCACAATTCAAGGCACGGTTTGTTGAAGGGAAGCTCCATCTTGGCTTCTACAAGCGAAAAAGCCACTTTGTAATAGATCTTGAAAGTTGTCCCATCATGTCCCCTCTCATCAATACGATGATGGCCCGCCTGAAGACAGCTCTTACCTCTTCACCTTTCCGGGACAGGACGCCGCAAATCGATATATCCGTTAATGACTCTGATACAAAAGCAGTGGTGATCATTCACCTTACGCATTCACCGACAAAGAAAGACAAGGCCTTCGCGAAAGGCGAACTTACAGACATTCCTGAGTTGGAAGGGCTCTTTTTTCAATCGGGCAGGGAAAGGACTCTTACAAATATTTTTTTACAGAAAAAGGGCCTTCTCAGTTACAAGCTTTCTGTGAAGGAGTGTGACATTGAACTCTTTTTCTCGCCGGGAGGATTCACCCAGGTAAATTATAGGCAAAATCGAAATCTTGTTGCACTGGCAGTGGAGTTTGCCTCGAAACAGGGAGTCAAAAAGGCGCTCGACCTATATTGTGGAATAGGAAATTTTTCTTTGCCCCTTTCTCGCATTTGCGATGAAGTTGTGGCAGTAGAGGAGTATTCAAGGGCCATTGAAGATGGGAAGAATAACGCCCTGAAGGCGGGGATTAAAAATTGCACCTTTATTGCCGGAGACGCCATGAAGGTCATAGGAAGGCTGAATTTGAGGGATTTTGATCTCGTCCTCGTTGATCCACCGAGAGAGGGCGCGGCAACGGTCGTTAAAAATATTGTCAAAGAGGGGGTCCCGCTGGTCATCTATGTCTCATGCAATCCAACAACGCTGGCCAGAGACTTGAGACTGATGACAAGAAATGGTTATGAGATTATCAGCAGTCAGGCCCTGGACCTCTTTCCGCAGACCTATCATATAGAGTCGATTACGGTTATTAGAAAAGAACTTTGATTCCACTGCAAAAAGTCTATTTTGCCACAGAGGTCACCGAGAACACAGAGATAACTACCCATCCCACCCCTCCGCCCCAACAAGAGGAACAAAAACGCACCCGAGAAGATCTTCCTGATCATAAAATTCACCTCTTTTTGTAATCCTTAGAAGAGCCTGCATAAACCGTCCCCCCACGGGAATAACAAGGCGTCCGCCCTCTTTTAATTGCCACTTCAGGGATTCCGGAACAGAGGGTGCCCCAGCAGTAACGATGATCCCATCAAAGGGTGCTTCATCCTCCAGGCCAAGGCTACCATCACCAGCAGTGATGTGAACATTACTGTAACCAAGTTCTTTCAGGATACAATCAGCGCGATTTGCCAGTGTGGCGTGGCGTTCAATGGAATAAACCTGACCGGCAATTTCGGCAAGGACAGCCGCTTGATATCCTGACCCTGTGCCAATCTCAAGGATCTTCTCCCCTCCCTTCATGCACAAAGCTTCTGTCATGATGGCCACCATATAAGGCTGAGAAATGGTCTGGCCGCAACCGATTGGAAGAGGACCGTCCGCATAGGCTATGCCTGCGCTCTCAGGCGGAACGAATTCGTGCCTTGGAACCTTCCCCATGGCATCAAGAACGAGGCCGTCCTTTATGCCGCGCCTTTCAAGCTGGGCCTGGACCATACTTCGTCTTTCATCTTTGAAGGTCATGGCATCTACCGAGAAAAATTATATGTTTGAAATGATGAGAGTTAATTGCCCGTTAAACGACCTTAGTTGAGCTCACCGGCAGGATCGGAATCCATTTCCTTATTCAAGCCTTTTTGGATAGCCGTTGTAGCCAATGTATCGGCCCGTTCATTTTCAGCATGTCCCGTGTGACCACGGATCCAGTGCCAGTTAATATCATGTTTTGATGCCACAGCATCAAGGCGTTCCCATAACTCCCTGTTTTCAACCGGCTTTTTGTTCGACTTTTTCCACCCATTGCGCTTCCAGTTATGGATCCACTTTGTAATCCCGTCACGCACATAGCTTGAATCGGTGGTAAGCTCCACGTGGGAGCGCTTTTTGAGCGCCTCCAGACTATGGATCGCAGCCAGCAACTCCATTTTATTGTTTGTCGTATTGGCACTGTAGCCACTGAGTTCTTTTTCTTTATCACCAGACCGGAGAATGCCGCCCCATCCTCCGGGACCGGGATTTCCGGAGCAGGCGCCGTCAGTAAATATCTCAATAACCCTCTCTTTTTTTTGCGTCAAACCGATGAACCTCCTCATTTCTGAATCACTATAGCAGACAACGCTGGAAAGAGTAAACAGTGTCCCGTATTACTTTATGAAAATTGATGAAAACCCTTGACACTAGGGACTCCGAAAGTATAAAACATAGCCTGTGCCGGAGTGGTGAAACTGGTAGACGCACTGGACTCAAAATCCAGCGGGGGCAACTCCATGTCGGTTCGATTCCGACCTCCGG
>JADFVM010000169.1 GCA_015222555.1 Pseudomonadota bacterium | reverse complement strand
TTTAACATCTTATTACGAAAAGTTTTTTGAAATATATAAAAGGAGAACTGTTATGATTTTAAACCGCCTGGAGTTTATTAATCGCTTACCTATCAGATCAAAAGTCAACTTTTCCGTGGCCTTCATTTTTGCCATTGTCATCGCTTTGCTTACAACTTATAACGTCACGCGGGAGCAAGCAGTGCTAATGGAACAGGTGCAGGAGCAGACAAGAGACTTAACCACCATGTATTTTGACAGTTTGAATACGATGATGCTCACAGGCACAATGGACCAGCGCGAGATAATCAGTAAAAAAATGCTTGCACGTAAGGGAGTAATAGAAGCAAGGTCACTCCGCGGGGATCCCGTTAAAAATCAATATGGTCCGGGTACGCCGGGAAGCGCGCCCAGGGACAACCTGGATGCGCGTGCATTAAGAGGAGAGGAAATACATGAAATCATTGAGACCAATGGGAAGAGGACTCTCGTCGTCATTACACCCTTCAAGGCAACTGAAGACACAGCCGGTGTAAACTGCCTCCAGTGCCATGATGTTAAGGATGGCGATATTAACGGCGCTGTTCGCATCAGCTTCTCTCTCGATGAAATTTATGATGCAGTTAATCACGAACTCTGGATGTCAATCGGTGGCAGTACCGCCTTCTTCATTATAGGTCTCCTCCTGGTGAACCTTCTGTTTAAATTCTGGATCATCACTCCCTTAAACAGCCTCATGGATGTAGTCAACAGAAGAGCAAATGGGGAACTGGACGCCAGGGCCGTCCCTGTCTCGACAGAAGATGAATTGGGCAAACTGGCTATTGCATTTAATCATATGTCTGACAGCAACGATGAGGCTGCCGCTCGCGAACAGGAACGTATGAAGAGGGAGCATGCTGCGGCAGAAGAGATGAGAGCAAAGGTCGATGATTTATTGCGAGTTGTTAACAAGGTTGCCCAGGGCAACTATTCAGTAGAAGTCAGCTTTTCTGGAACAGATGCCATAGGCGAACTGGCAAAGCAGCTGCAAAACATGATTACCTATATCAGCGAAGCGAGCGAAGAGAAGGTAAGAACAATGGAATCTCTGCAGCAGCGTGTTGACATGATTCTTGGCGTCGTCACCAAGGCCGCTGAGGGAGACCTTACAGGCAAAATAGAAATTGAAGGTGATGATGCTATATTCCAGCTGGGCGATGGAATGCAGCGAATGATAGGCAATCTCAATGGACTGGTCACCCAGGTACAGCGATCCGGCATCCAACTGGCATCTGCCGCAAACTCTATTGCAGCAACAGCTAAGCAACAGGAAGCCACCGTTGCCGAGCAGGCGGCAACGACCAATGAAATCGTAACAACGGCAACAGAAATCTCAGCGACGTCAAAGGAACTGGTCACCACCATGGATGAAGTTTCCAATGTTGCAGAAAGCACAGCCACGGCTGCAGAAGTCGGTCAAACAGGTCTGGAAAGCATGGAATCAACAATGAATAACATTGTTGAAGCGGCAGGAACAATCTCATCTAAATTTGAAGTACTTAATGAAAAGGCCGGCAATATTAGCACTGTTGTTACGACAATAACAAAGGTGGCCGATCAAACAAACCTTCTCTCACTCAATGCCGCCATCGAGGCCGAGAAAGCGGGTGAATATGGATTTGGCTTCTCCGTAGTTGCCAAGGAAATTCGCCGCCTTGCCGATCAGACTGCCGTTGCCACACTTGATATAGAACAGATGGTAAAAGAAATGCAAACAGCTGTATCATCAGGTGTTATGAGTATGGAGAAATTTTCCGAGCAGGTGCGACATAGTGTCAACAATGTTAGAGAAGTGGCTTCACAGCTTGGCCAGATAATTGAACAGGTTCAGACCTTAACGCCACGGTTTGAAACTGTACATCAGGGTATGCAGTTCCAGGCCGAAGGGGCAGGACATATCAATCAATCCATGATTCAACTTAATGAAGCAGCGCAGCAAACGGTGGAATCACTGAAGGAATCCAATGAGGCGATTATGCAGCTCAATGACGCTGCGCACACCCTGCAAGGCGGTGTTATCAAGTTTAAAGTCAAAGATAATTCTTGATTAATATCATGCTCTTTCTGCAATTCAAATCGGGTGATGACCGCTACCTCCTTGAAGCAAAAAATGTGATAGAGATCATCCCCTTTGTTCATCTGAAGAAGATCCCGAAAGCGCCTTCCTATGTTGCTGGTCTTTTGAACTATAGAGGGAAAACTATTCCCGTCATAGACGTTTGCTATTTAATGACTGACAAAAAATGTGAACCCAAGTTAAGTTCGAGAATCGTCCTGACAAACTATAATAAGGACGATGGCCAGCAGTTTTGCATAGGCATACTCAATGAACATTTAACAGAAACCGTCAATTGGGATGAAAGTGAGTTTTCAAGTTCAGGTGTCAATCTTGAAGAGGAGCCCTATCTCGATAGTGTTGCCACCGATGACAAGGGTGTTGCCCAAAGGATAAATATAGCAAAACTACTTCCGGAAGAGGCCTACGAGATCTTGTTTAAAGGCGAATCGTCAGATGACTAGCGTCTTGCCACCGGCAACTTTAAAAATATTGTAGCCCATGGATATCACACTGGTTTTAAAATTATTAGAAGATCAAATTGGACTTAATGCTCAGTCCATTGGCATTTCAACAGTTGAAAAGCACATTCATAAGTGCATGTCCGAATGTGGCTCCTCTAGCGTTTATGATTACCTTAAAAGGCTTAACAATGATCCATCTGAACTGCGAAAACTCACTGAGGCCGTCGTCATCCCGGAAACATTCTTTTTTCGTGACAGAACACCATTTACAGCACTGGGGCAATATGTCAGACAATTCAGGACAAACATTGAGCCTACTTCTCCATTACGGATACTGAGCGCTCCCTGTTCTACCGGTGAGGAACCCTATTCCATTGCCATGCTTCTCTTCGATATGGGCCTGAACAGTGATCAGTTTCAAATAGACGCTGTCGATATTAGTGATCAGTTTATCAAGTCGGCTAAGTCGGGATTATTTCGCGCTTATTCATTCCGCGGGAAGGATCTCGACTTTCGTGAGCGTCATTTTTCGAAAGAAGGCGAAGAATATCGCCTGAAAGATAAGGTTCATGGCGCTGTCAATTTTCAGCAGGGCAATCTGCTTGCCCATGATTTTGTCTCTGACCGTGACTGTTACGATGTTATATTCTGCCGAAATCTTTTGATCTATTTTGACGAATCGGCAAAGAAAAAGGCGATTGCAGCATTATCGCAATTACTCTGCAGCGACGGTGTTCTTTTTGTTGGTCATGCAGAAACGGCAAGTTTATCTACCCATCGATTTGATCAACTGGATTATCCCATGGCCTTTTCTTTTGCAAAAATAAAAGAGGCAAAAAGGATTAATGCCCTTCTCAATATTTCTACACCCATTCAGAGGGAAAGAAGTAAAATTCAAATTCAAACCGATCCGGAAAAGAAACAAACAGTCCCGGGAAAGACGCCGCCCCTCACAAAGATTGAATCTCTGACGGCAAAGCCCCCGCTCATGAAGCGTAGGGATGAAAGTAATGAAAAGCAGCCCTCCCATGCTGAAGCTAAAATTGCTGAAGCCATCAGGTTGGCCGATGAGGGTGCCTTTAAGGAAACGGTTGCCCTATGTGAAGAACTGATAAAAGAGGACGCTGTGTCAGCACAAGTCTATTTCATTCTCGGTAAAGCAGTGGATTCCATGGGTGATGCCTACCAGGCTGATGAGTACCTAAGAAAGGCTGTTTATCTTGATCCGACATTTTATGAAGCCCTCACCTATTTAGCCACTTTGTCTGAGCGGATGGGTGATCTCAATAAAGCGGAAGGATTCAGAACTCGCGCAGAACGAGTCAAAAGAAGAGAGGACAAAAAGGCAGGGTCATAGCTTCAGAGAAGGAGATGGAAATCATAAACAATGGCTAAGAAAAAGAAAAACCTTGATAGAGAAAATTGCTGGCAACGGATTGGTGTCTGGGGAACAGAGACACCACGTTGTCCGGAACTTGAAACTGTCATTCACTGCCGCAACTGCGATGTCTTTCATGCGGCCAGCCTTGAAGTTTATGAGCAACGTGTGCCTGAGGATTACCGCAGGGAATGGACTAGTGTACTTTCAGGGGATAAAGATGATGCATTATCTGAAACACGGGCGGTTATTATCTTCCGTATCGGTGACGAATGGGTAACGCTTGCTGCAAATCTTTGCAGAGAAATCACAAAGATGTCTAAAATCCACAGGCTACCCCATAACAAGAATTCAATCTTAAAGGGTGTTGTTAGTTCGGCTGGAGAGGTTCAACCCTGCTTTTCTCTTGGCGCAATACTCGGTCTTTCAAAGGGTGAGCGTGATTATGATGAAGAAAGCCACGCCAAATTCAAACGTTTGCTTGTTCTTGAAAAAGAAGGTAAACGATTTGCATTTCCCGTCACTGAAATCATTGGTATTTATCATTTCAAAGGGGAAGAGATGGAAGCGCTGCCCAAGACTTTATCAGATTCACTGGCAAGTTATATGCGGGGTATTATCAAGTATGACGGCAAATCTGTGGGTTGCATCGATGAGGACTTATTGATTTCCCAGATAGAGAGGAGCCTTCAGTAAGAATGGCAAATGATGATCTAAGTAATTTTTCCATGATTGACCTGTTCCGCACAGAGGTTGGTGAACAGGGTAAAATCATAACAGACGGGCTGCTTGCACTGGAGGAAGACCCCAGTGCTGCCGATCGCCTGGAGGCGCTAATGCGTGCCGCTCATTCCGTTAAAGGCGCCGCTCGTCTTGTTGGTATCGATCCTGTGGTGAAACTGGCCCACGTCATGGAAGATGCCTTTGTCGCTGCTCAAAATGCAGAAATAGTGCTTACTAGCGACCATGTAGATATACTGTTAAGCGGCAATGACCTGATCACTTCGATTTCAGAACTTTCCGAGGAAGAAATCAAGGGATGGGAAGACAGTCACAAAAAAGAAATGGATGATATCGTCGGCGCTATCGGTGATATCAAGCCTGGCACGGCCATATCCGAGAAACCTTCGTCACGTTCATCAAAAAAGGAGGAAGTAGCCGCAGAGACCGAGGCGGAACAACCGGCCGACAGAACTGTTGATTTGGCCAATGCGTCTATGATTGATCTCTTCCGCACCGAAGTGGCCGATCAGGGGAAAATTATCACAGAATCTCTTCTGGCGCTGGAGGAAGACCCCACGGCTGCCAAAAGGCTGGAGGCGCTCATGCGTGCCGCCCACTCCGTCAAAGGCGCCGCCCGTCTGGTGGGTGTCGACCCGGTGGTGCAACTGGCCCATATCATGGAAGATGTCTTTGTTGCCGCCCAGAATTCTGATATTACGCTCAATGCAGATTACGTCGATGTGCTACTTGCCGGGGTTGATGCCATTACCTCCATTGCAAAACTATCTGAAAATGAGATAGCCAACTGGGGGACAAAACATGGCGATAGTCTGGGAAACCTTCTTAAAGCACTCGGTTTTATCAAATCAAAGGATGACGCCTCACTAAAGGAGATTCAGGACAGCATTTTAATCACCGAAACTAATACATCACCTCAAATCGAACAATCATCACAAACCGAAGCAAAGCCTGCAAAAAAGAGCAAGGGAGAGGCAGAAAAAGACCGTGTTCTGCGCGTCACCGCGGAACGATGGAATTACCTGATGAGCCTTGCCGGAGAAGTTAAGGTTGAAGCGGGATGGTTGCACCCCTATGTGTCTTCGCTGGGCAGATTAAAGCACGAACATACTGAGCTGGTCGAGGTTCTTGACTCCCTTAGAGACACGTTGGACGACCTGCATGCCCGTGAAACTGTATCACAGCAGGTGCACGCGGCCCAAGCCAAGGCAGTAAAATGCCGGCAAATACTCTCCGAGCAGATAAGTGAACTTGACAGCTATGACCAACGAATAACTAACCTGTCTGAACGCTTGCATCGTGAAACCATCGTGACACGCATGCGTCCTTTTTTAGATGGTGTCCACGGTTTTCAACGTATGGTACGCGATATTGCAAAGTCACTAGGGAAAAAGATCCGACTTGAGATTAATGGGCTTGCTACACAGGTGGACAGAGATGTTCTTGAAAAGATGGAAGCCCCTCTTAACCATCTTTTGCGTAATGCAATTGACCACGGCATTGAATCACCGGAAGAGCGTCTTGAGTCAGAGAAACCGGAACAGGCACTAATACGGCTGACTGCGACACATAGTAATGGCATGTTATCCATTATCATTGAAGATGACGGACGTGGTATAGATCTGGACCATTTGAGAAAGAAGGTCATTGAAAAAGGTCAGGTAACACCTGAGATGGGCGCAAACCTAAGCGAAGAAGAGCTGTTAGACTTTCTTTTTCTTCCACGCTTCTCAACAAGGGATGAAGTGACAGACCTGTCTGGTAGAGGTGTGGGTCTCGATGTCGTGCTGGACACAATTCAGGCCATGCATGGGGCAATCAAAACAACGACAGAACTGGGAAAGGGCACATGTTTCCATCTGCAATTACCTATAACTCTTTCTGTTATGTCGACATTGATTGTGGACATTGCCGGAGAACCCTACGCCTTTCCCCTGGCACGGATCAATCACGCCGTAAAAATCCCCTCCAATCATGTCGAAGTACTTGAAGACCACCAGTTCATCAGTATAGATGGTCAGAACATAGGCATTGTTGGAGCATCACTTGTCTTTGGTTTTGGATCGCAGCTAGTTGAGGGGGAGGAGATGTCTGTCGTAATAATTGGTACTCATGAAAAAACCTACGGCGTTGTGGTTGACCGCTTCATTGGTCAAAAGGAACTTGCCGTGCAGACCCTTGATCCACTTCTTGGTAAAATAGACGATATTAGCGCCACCGCGCTTCTTGAAGATGGTTCACCTGTCTTGATCATTGATGTAGATGATCTGGTATATTCTGTAGACTCGCTTGTAAAAAAAGATCGCATCGGTAAAGTGCAGCGCACATTAAGTGAAGCTTTAGAGGAAGAACGCAAGCATATCCTGGTGGTGGACGACTCTCTCACCGTTCGTGAAGTGGAGCGCAACCTTTTGGAAAAAGCAGGTTACAGTGTGGATATTGCCGTAGACGGAAGGGACGGCTGGAACGCCATTCGATCATACCAGAACTATGACCTCATCATCAGCGATATTGACATGCCGCGCATGGACGGTTTTGAACTGGTACGTTTGATCAAAAGTGACCGCAACTTCAGTTCTATTCCCGTTATCATTGTATCTTATAAGGAAAGGGCGGAAGACCGCAGGCGCGGTCTCGACGCAGGCGCAGATTATTATCTGACGAAAGGCAGCTTTCACGACAATACCTTTCTTAATGCTGTTACAGATCTTATCGGAGAAGGAAATCTATGAGAATTGCCATCGTCAATGACATGAAAATGGCCGTAGAAGTCATGCGGCGCATCATAACAACGGTACAAGGATATGAGGTTGCATGGATTGCAAAGGACGGCAAGGAAGCGGTGAGTCGATGTGCCGACGACGTGCCTGATCTCATACTTATGGACCTCATCATGCCTGAGATGAATGGTGTGGAAGCATCTCGAAACATCATGGCCAATTCCCCATGTCCTATACTGGTGGTCACCGCTTCAGTCACTGCCAACGCAGCCAAAGTTTTTGAGGCCATGAGTGTGGGCGCGCTGGATGCCGTAAGTACCCCCATCCTCGGCACAAGTGGAGAGGCAGATGGTAAAAATGAGCTTCTCAAGAAAATACGGACCATCGGCAAACTCATCGATGCAGATCGGAAAAAAACTTCACTCAATTTAAGCGTGTCACCCAAACCTGACACATCAGACAAATGCTTACTTGCACTGGGAGCGTCTACAGGAGGGCCTGCAGCCCTCATAAAAATTCTTTCCACTCTTCCAAAGGACCTGCCGGCAGCCGTTGTTATTGTGCAGCATGTAGACGAAAACTTTTCACAGGGTTTTGCCGACTGGCTTGGTGAATATTCAAAACTTCCCGTACGTCTTGCCATGGATGGGGACAGGCTAAATCACGGCACGGTTCTTGTTGCCGGCACGAACAATCATCTCTATATTAACGAGAGAAGTTGCCTCGTATACAAAGAGAATCCATTACAGACTCCTTACAGACCTTCTGTCGATGTCTTTTTTAACAGCATCCTTAAGAACTGGGGCGGAAAAGCCGTTGCAGCGCTTCTGACAGGAATGGGCAAAGACGGCGCTGATGGCTTACTCCAACTGAAGCAGAATGGAATCTATACGGTTGCGCAAAATGCGGAGACATGCAGGGTATACGGCATGCCCAAGGCCGCCGTTGAATTGAATGCCGCTGTAGACATTCTACCCATTGATGACATTGCTGAGGCGCTGACAAAAAAAATACTTGCTTATCAGATAAAATCCAAATAAAGTACTGCGATCATGAGCGAAGACCATATACCTGAAGAAGAGAAAAAAGACCTGCCCCATCCGGTGGTATTACTCGTAGATGACCAGGCCATCGTATCAGAAGCGATACGCAGAATGCTGGTGGACGACAAGGATATTGAGTTCCATTATTGTCAGGAATCGTCAAAAGCCGTCCAAACAGCCAACGAGATACAGCCAAGCATCATCCTGCAGGACCTTGTCATGCCCGATGTGGACGGATATACACTTTTAAAGTTTTATCGCGCCAACCCTGCCACGTCGGCTACCCCGGTTATTGTCCTTTCCACCAAGGAAGATCCTATGGCCAAGAGACAGGCCTTTGAAAATGGCGCCAGTGATTACCTGGTAAAATTGCCCGACAAAATTGAACTGGTTGCCAGAATCCGGGCGCACTCTAAAACCTATCTGTTACAGCTCCAACGCGACGAAGCATACCGTGAAATGGAAAAGCTTCAGGAAGAACTGAAAAAAAGCAATGCCATCCTGCAGCGGCTTTCAGTGCTTGACGGTCTCACAGGTATTGCCAACCGCCGCCATTTTGATGAAATGCTGGCGCAGGAATGGAAACGGGGCTGGAGAGAAAAGCACCAGGTTGCCGTTGTCATTCTCGACATCGACTTTTTCAAAAAATATAATGACGGTTACGGACATCAGGGTGGAGATGACTGCCTGAAACAGGTCGCCTCGACTCTCGATGAGACCATTATCCGCTCCGGTGACTTTCTTGCCCGTTATGGAGGCGAGGAATTCGTGGCCATACTTCCCGGCACAGACGCTGACGGGGCTGCAAAAGTAGCAGAAGAAATGCGGGCAAATATTGAGAAACAAAATATCCCACATGCCTATTCAGATGTAGCGGATTTTGTCAGTATCAGCCTTGGTGTTGCAGTCATGCAGCCAGACAAATCGGGCAATCCTGACGATCTGGTCGCCAGAGCCGATGAAGCTCTTTATAAGGCAAAGGAAGAAGGTCGAAACCGTTGCATCATGGCTGAATAGCTGTCCATGAAGGATCGTTTTCTGATTTTCATCGATACTTGCTGTTAACCGTAAAGAAACTGAAAATGTCAGTTTTTCGAAGATTCTTTCTTTCCACGCAATAAACATCTGATCGACACATCAATTAAACTTAAAAACACCTCTGTTTTACCACTTTAAAATATTCGCAATTTTTTATTTTTGCTGCGTTGATTAATCTTCCCCAATCTGTTATAAAGATTAAATTATTGTTCTGTAAATGCAGGTTTAATAGTACTGAAAATAAAAACTTGTTCCGGCTATGGCTATAAGAGGTTAAACATTTAAATGTCCCGTTTTTATATTTTTTTTGCCTTTATTTTTCTCCTCTTTCATGCCACAGCTATTCATGCCTACATTCCCTCTGATATTGACAGATCAAATCACTCTACCAAGCCAATCCTTGCAAAAAATGAGGTCATTTTTCAAGAGAATTATGACTTTACGCCCACACCTATTTTAATGGCATCACTTGAAACAGCGGTCGTCACCGATGCGGGCGTGATAGACAGCTCTGAAAACGAGGAAGATGAAGACTTCTTCGACCTGGAAGAAGAGTTTGAAGAGGCGTCTTCCAAAGAAGTTTTTGATCCCCTAAGCGGCTATAACCGAATCATGACATCTGTTAATGATAAGTTTTATTTCTGGTTGCTCAAACCGGTGGCCAACGGCTACAAAAAAGTTGTTCCATTAAGCGCACGTCGCTCTGTCACAAGATTCTTTAATAACCTTCTCTTTCCCCTTCGTTTTGTCAATAACGTCCTTCAACTGAAATTTAAGCGCGCCGGCATAGAATTAACGCGCTTCGGCGTTAACACCACAGTGGGCATTCTCGGCCTTGGAGACCCGGCAAAAAACTGGTTTAACCTGGAGGCCTATCCTGAGGACTTTGGTCAAACCCTGGGCCATTATGGCCTGGGAGGTGGATTTCACATCGTCCTGCCTCTTCTCGGCCCATCCAACCTGCGTGATGTTGTCGGCCTTGTCCCTGACTATTTCATGGACCCTGTAAGTTACATAAAAAAAGCGGAAGAGGAACTGGCTGTCAAATCTTTTAATATATTGAATGAAGCATCCCATCATATCGGTGAATATGAAAGCATAAAAAAGGATGCCCTTGATCTGTACCCCTTTTTAAGGGATGCTTATGAACAAAACAGAAAAAAGAAAGTCAGGGAGTAGTCATGAAAAGGCTCATTTATTTATTTATTTTCTTGTTTATTTTTTCGCAACCTGTTTTTGCCGATGACAAAAGCGATGTAGACGCCATGCTAAGAGAGCGGATGGACAACGTAATTTCTCTCCTTCAGAAAAATGATATGGATAAGCAGAAGAGAAATGCTGAAATTCTAGAGACTATTATTCCCATATTTGACTTCGAGAAAATGGGAAAACTAAGCCTGGGGAGAAAATACTGGCCCACGTTAAATGAAGAACAGCAGAAGGAATACACCTCACTTTTTGTTGAACGTATCCAGGAATCCTACATTGAAAAACTGGACCTTTACAGCGATGAAGAGGCAGTCTATGAGGAACCCTTCATGGTGAAAAAGAAAATCCGCATCATGACACACCTTGTATCAAAGGATAACGATGTAGATATGCTGTATAAGTTTTATAAATCAAAAAGGGGCTGGAAGATATATGATGTGGAAATTCAGGGAGTCAGCATTGTCCAGACCTATCGTTCCCAATTTGACGGCATCCTGAAAAAAGGAACGGTTGAAACTCTACTGGCAAAATTACAAAGATCGGGAAACTTTGCACTTCCTGACGGCAAAAAGTAACAGGACGGGATGACAGCTCTTTAATGCTAAGACGCTTATACGACAACTTTATTCTTCAATACCCCAGGCTGGTCCTGCTTGTCATCCTTGCAGTTATTGCCTTCCTTGGATACGAGGCAAGAAAACTGGAAGTTGATGCCTCTGCAGAAACCCTTATCCTTGAAGATGATGAGGACCTCCGTTATACACGGATAATCAATGACCGGTACGGCAGCCCGGATTTCCTGGTCATAACCTATACACCAAGGGAAAATCTCCTTTCAAACAAGACACTTGATAATATCCGCCACCTCAGTGATGAGCTCAACCAGCTGGAAGGCGTAGAGTCCGTCACCTCCTTACTGAATGTGCCGATGCTCGAAAGTCCGCCCATGCCGATCAAGGAAATGGTCAAGAATGTCCAAACCCTTGAATCGCCTAATGCGGACAGAAAGCTGGCCCGGGAGGAGTTTCTGAATAGTCCAATCTACAGCAATATGCTGGTCAGCCATGATTTCAAAACGACTGCTCTTCAGGCCAATCTGGCAGAAGATAAGGTTTTTCACCAGCTCCTGTCCCGCCGTAATGAGCTCAAAGACAAACAAAAGCTTGAAGACTTGACAGATGGTGAAGAGCGTGAGCTGAAAGAACTGCTTGTCCGCTTTAAAGAACATCGGGACAGGATGCGGATCAAACAACACCGGACCATCCATGATGTTAGGTCCATCATGGACAAATACAGGGGAGAGGCCGACCTCTTTCTTGGCGGTGTCAGCATGATTGCCGATGACCTGATTTCCTTCGTAAAAAATGATCTCAGGCTTTTCGGAATTGGTGTCTTGTGTTTTCTAATCATTACCTTATGGCTAATTTTCAGACAACGACGATGGATATTGATGCCCATTATTTGCTGCTCATTTTCCGTTATCGCAACCTGCGGTCTACTGGGAATGTTCGGCTGGGAAGTAACAGTAATTTCGTCCAACTTCATCTCCATTCAGATTATTATCACCATGGCCGTCACCATCCACCTTATTGTCAGGTATCGCGAACTGATTGCTCTCAATCCCGAGGCAACTGAGCATCAGCTTATTCTTGATACAGTCACTTCCATGGCTAAACCTTGTACTTATGCTGTCTTAACGACAGTGGCAGGTTTCAGTTCTCTTATTCTCTGTGACATACTGCCTGTGATCAATTTTGGCTGGATGATGAGCGCCGGAATTGGCGTATCATTGATTCTGACTTTTCTAATTTTTCCTACAGTACTAATATTTTTTGAAAAAAAAATCCCTGATACCACATTTGAATCCCGCTTCGCACTGACAAAAGTGCTTGCCAATTTTACAGAACGTCACGGATCACTCATCATTGTCGGAAGCGCCATTTTATTGATTCTAAGTGTTGCGGGAGGGAGGAGGCTCATCGTTGAAAACAGTTTTATAGACTACTTCAAAGAGTCCACAGAGATCTATCAGGGAATGAAAGTCATCGATCAGCATCTGGGCGGCACGACACCACTAAATATCACACTTGATTTTAATGAAGAGGAAGTAGTTATTGAACAGGCAGCTACAACAGAGGATGAAGAATTTGATGAATTTGACGAATTTGAAGAAGAGTTTGAGGCTGCCAAAGATGATCCCAAATACTGGTTTACATCGGACAAGATGGAAGAGGTAACAAAAATACATGATTATCTGGACAGCCTTAGCGAAACAGGGAAGGTCCTGTCTCTTGGAACAATGCTGAAGGTGGGTGAGAAGTTGAACAAGGGAGAACCTCTGGATAATTTTAAACTGGCCCTCATCTATAAAGAGCTACCGGAGAAGTTCAAGAAGATCATTTTATCACCCTATGTTTCTGTTGAAAACGATCAGGTCCGTTTTGCTGTTCGTGTAAGGGATTCCGAAGAAGACTTAAGAAGAAATGAACTGCTTAAGCAGATTAAAGGCGACCTCACCGACAAGCTTGGCTTTAAGGAGGAACGCATTCACCTTTCCGGCCTGTTGGTATTGTACAACAACATGCTTCAAAGCCTCTTTAGCTCCCAAATCCTGACACTTGCTGCTGTCGTTGCGGCACTCATGTTCATGTTCCTGATCCTCTTCAGATCAATAAAAATCGCGCTCATCGCTATTTTCCCCAATCTTCTTTCCGTCGGTTCTGTGCTCGGGTTCATGGGATGGATGGGTATTCCTCTTGACATGATGACCATCACCATCGCTTCAATCAGCGTCGGCATCGCCGTAGATGACACCATCCACTACATTCACAGGTTCAAGAAAGAGGTGGAAAAAGACAGGAATTATATCAATACAATGCATCGATGCCACGAGAGCATAGGATATGCCATGTATGACACCTCTATCACAATTATCATCGGTTTTTCAATCCTCATCCTCTCAAATTTCATTCCAAGTATTTATTTTGGGCTTCTCACTGGCCTCGCAATGATTATAGCACTCATTGCCGCACTCACACTTTTACCTCAACTTATCATCGTCTTCAAGCCTTTCGGTCCTGAAGGGGTTGAAGAGAACTAAACTCATCAAAGATCATCTCGACGCCTGAAAACCAGGTCAAAGCACTATCTGAATAAAGCCAGCCGGTGAAAAATGCAAGCGGGAAGAGTTGATCTTCTATCTTTATCCCGATATATTTAACTTGACGATGAAGAAGAGAGAAAAAAATATTCCTGTCATGGAAGGAACGCCCTGGTACAAGGGAAACAGCTTCAAGTGCCTGAAAAATGGAAACAACTTTTTTCCGGCCATGCTTAAATCAATTAAGGGGGCTGAGAAGTACGTTCTCATGGAAATGTACATCTTTGAATCCGGCCATGTTGCTACAAGCTTTATTGATGCTCTTTGCAAGGCCGCAAAAAGAGGGGTTTTTGTCTATCTTCTTCTTGATGATTTTGGATCGTGGAATCTCAACAGTAAAGACAGGAAACGCCTGGCTGAAAATGGTGTTTTTCTTATTTTTTATAACCCCCTTCGCTATGGCAAGTGGCTTGCAAACCTGCGTAGAAACCATCGCAAACTGCTTCTCATTGATAACCTAATCGCATACACGGGAGGTGCAGGAGTTACAGATGACTTTTCTCCTTTACATCAACCGTCCGATTTCTGGCTCGATACTATGGTAGAGATATCCGGCCCTGTTGTTTCAGACTGGCAATCCTCATTCCAGTCAATCTGGAACCAATGGGGAGAGCCCTTCATCAACCTGCCCATCGGCAATCATTCTATTGAAGCTGCCGATATGGAAGGCAGGGTAGCCCTTTTACTGCCACCTCACCGTCGCGACATCATTAGATCGCTCCTTAAAAGAATTCGAAAATCCAGGAAACGCATCTGGATAGAAATGGCCTATTTCATCCCTTCATGGAAGATCCGTCGAGCCCTGAGAAAAGCGGCCCGTGCCGGTGTTGATGTGCGTCTCCTTCTGCCGGGGAAGCAGACAGATCATCCCTCTGTGAGACGAATCAGCCAGCGTTATTACCAGTCCCTGCTTCGCAATGGCGTTCGTATCTTTGAATATGCCCCCCGCTTTCTTCATTCCAAAGTAATGCTCTGCGACGACTGGATTTCCATAGGATCAAGTAACCTGGACAAATGGAGCCTTCGCTGGAACCTGGAGGCAAACCAGGAAGTCATTGACAGCCATTTTGCAGAAGACATGGCCCGGATGTTTCTCGCAGACCTGGAGGAAAGTAGAGAAATAGAGTATATAAACTGGTTAAAGCGGCCATGGTATGTACGTTTTATAGAGAACTTCTGGGAGGCAATAATGATATGGACTGAATATCTCATCCAGCTGAGAACCATTCGTCTTTTGAGTTCACCCCGCAAGGGGATCAGATCTCTTTTCCGGCGATCAAAAAAAAAGAGTCATTGATGCTGCCTTCTTTTTAGCAAGATCCCGCCTGACACTCTTTTCAAAGAATGAAATAATCGTCGTAGAATTGCTTATCATATTGTATAATGAGATTTATTTTCAAATCAGAGGAAAATGAGAACAATTGCTTAAACCAGAGCCCACCCATATAACAGATAGCTCATCAAATGTCATATGGATCGACTTCAGGCGAGGGAAACTCTCCATTGACGATGATCTCTACCTGAAAAATGTTGCTGAAATTCACTGCAGACAATGTAAGCACCGCAAGCCGAGAGAAGGTGCAAGTGAACTAACGAATACCTGGGGTTATATCTGTAGAGACTGCAAAATCAATATGAAACCGATGAATCATCCCCCCTCCATTACCAATGAAAAAACCATACTTTCAGAGAAGTCAAGGCAAGGCAAGCCGAACCGGCAGGCTGAACAATCCGCTTTGTCCATATCCTACTTTCATATTATTGCTGAATAAAAAAAATGATACTTTTTAGCATTTTAAATCTCTAATAGCAGTATGGATGGAATTTATCTTTATAGTTTTATCGCCGTTGCCTTCGTGTTTTTCCTCTATATGGGATATTCCCTCTCAGAGCGCATACCGAAAAAGAGGAAGGACAAAGGACGTGAGATTGCACTTCCGGGGATGAAGGCAACTCAGAATAAGGAAGAGGCGGCGCAAGCCTTGCTTACTTATCTGAATGAGGAATTCTTCCGGACGGGAAGAGAGATTGCTCTTTATGACGGGATAGACTGCAGGGATGGATCGGGTTGGCTTTTTTTCTGGGATACCCACGCATTTATCATGTCAAAGGATCCCTCCGTCGGCTTTAAGGGAAGTAATCCTGTTTACTATAATAAATCAACTGGCGAGATAAAGTATGTCCCTCAACATCTTGCTATGGGTTATATCGGCAAGGCAGAGGGAAAGACGTCAGGTTCAGAGTAGTTGATCGCTGTTATTAAGGTCTGATCCTTTTTTCGGGCTAATTTTAGAGGTAAAAAGATCGGGTTCATTTTCGAGAGAATCAACAACATGCCGTTTAATCCATTCACGTGCCGCTAATTCAATGTCGTCCCTGCCTCTACCCGGCTTTTTCACCTCTTTTATAAAATCTTCAATATAAAAAACTTGCTTAACTATACGGGCCCTGCTGTCATCGTCTGCAGTGAAGAACTCAACTCCCACCTCATATCGATCTCCCTGTTTAATACACCACGTTACCTGACCTTCACTGACAAAGGCCGGTTTAACATAGGGGATGCTAACTTTGATGATATCCCATATATTATGTGCTTGCTCTGAGAAAAATGAAAGACCGCCCAGGCTGACGTCTTTCATTGTTTGAGGGGACCTGTCCTGCAGTGTTTCCGTAACAATCTCAAGCGGAATGTCAGAAGGGTGTCGGATGTAGTTTCGCATGTCTCTTTTACCCTTTACCATAATACAACTCCTGAAACCTGCAGCGCAGTAAATTGTTCTCTTCTTTTATTTACGGTGAAGATAAGAAACGAGTCGATAGCCGATAGCGTTCCAATCCTGCTTTTGAAGAAGTAAATTAACATCGACTTAACAACGATGCATAGAACATCCTGACTTTAATTACACCGGCAATAGCCATTTTGCAAAGATTATTGCCTTCGTCGTCACCATTTTTGCACATTCTTTTCCGGCAAGAATAATGCCTGCCAGAAGTATAAGGTAAGACAGGATGTAAACGGCAGGGCCACCGACCAAAACCAGGTCCGGCCTGTTCATCCAGGTAGAGATAATGCCCAGCGCACCTATGACTGGCCAGCCGGCAATATAGCTTAATATAATGAGGCCAATACCCGCTAATGTGCGTGGATTATTGTATTTTTTTGGGGCCTTATTGTCTGAAAAAGCAAGCATTCGACAGGTCTCATCTCTTAAATTTAGCGACCTTATTATAGCCTTTTATCATGGTCACTTACAAGCAAAGAATTATATCCTAAATCCACCGTCACTAATCAGGCCGGCCAATTTCTCCCCTACAAGCAGGCCCTGGTCATCCTCTTGGGATTTTTCCGCTTCATCCTGATGCCTATAATCCGTTTGTAATGGCTACATCAGTGGTTTTCAGGTAAATTTAAACGCACCTCTTCCTTAAATCATCTCTCCAAAATCGTCTGAGGGGAGTTTACCCCCCGCCCTACGGGCTCCTTCCATTCCCTCAATCAGTTCTTTTTCTTCCTTATACATAAAACTTTCTCCTGCCTACCCTCTACTTTAATTTAACATAAGGTAGGTGTCTCAACTATATTGACACAGAGGGCGGTGGATAAGTTCCCCGCCCTCCCAATCCATGTTGGTGACAACACCGAAGAGCTTATATCGCTTGTTTTCCATCGTCATCGTCGGGAACAGGAATACGCTTCATCTATAAAGACTCCGTCCCAAAGTTATCAAACAAATTCTCCTTTTTTTATATAACATGGTCTCCGGCCCTATTTTTCGTAGTTCACAAGCATCATGCCCGCCGGTGTTGTTTCCCTTTTTTTTATTAAATCACCCCAGACGTCCTCGGGGTTTTTATCAAAAATGCTGCCTGCATCGGCATGCTCAATACTCCACCCTCCCCTTGATATCTCTGCCTCAAGCTGACCCGACGCCCAACCTGCATAACCTCCATAAACACGCAAACTTTGCACCACGTCCTTGTCTTTTGTCTTACGGGCGATAATATCGATATTGTGACTATAATAAACATCATCAACTATTTTTACCCATCCATGGGGCGCCTCTTCAGCCCTTAAAAGCAACAATGGGATGTGCGGCTTTAGAGGTCCCCCTACGAACAAGAGCTCCTTACTGTTTTCAAATTGCTTGAAACCAGGAAGGACAGACGACAACAAGTGTTTTGATGGCCTGTTGATAATAAGACCTGACGTGCCCTCTCGTCCATGCTTAATCAGCAAAATGACCGTTTGTTTGAAATATTGTCCTCCAATTCCCGTCTTTGCGACAAGAAATACCCCCTTTTCAAGATAAACTTTCTCCCCGGCAAAACCGTCCATGGGAAAGACAAAGGATGTGATAGAGAAAAAAAAGGATAGAATAGACAATAAAAGATATTTTCTGATTAATTGGATCATATATATCCAGAAAATGGAAATTAAAATAATCGGGGCTGTTAATAAACACTCTATCGCTGAATTAGAGGGTTGTCAAACTTTTGATTACTTGAATATCTCCACGTGAGAAACTGAGCAGCACTAAACATATAGAAAACGGAGGGTAGCAAATTAAAACAAAGGCTGGATATAACCTCTTTTTTCTGGCATAGTGATGAACGTATTTCAGCATAGATACGGGATTAACGGAGGGAGCCCAAAAATGGAAAAGATGTATCATATTGATCTCGATGACGCGATGATTGAGGGGGCGCAGGTGGTCCTCATGCCGGGAGATCCCTTTCGTGTGGAACATATTGCAAAGGAGATCGCTTCCAGATTTGGAGGAGAAACACAAAAGCTTGCCTGGCACCGGGAATACTGCACCTATCTTGCCAGAACAGGTGACAGGAATTTTCTTGTCACATCGACAGGGATTGGCGGGCCCTCTACGGCCATAGCCATCGAAGAGCTGGCGAAGATCGGTGTGAGGACCTTTGTCCGTGTCGGGACGACAGGAGCTATCCAGGATCACTTGGAGATCGGCGATGTGGTAATCACCACGGGTGCTGTACGGCTTGATGGCGCATCAAAAGACTATGCGCCTGTCGAGTATCCGGCAGTTGCCGATCACAATGTGGTCTCGGCACTCATCGAAGGCTCCAGGGCGGCGGGAATTGCCTATCATGTCGGAATCACCGCCTCGTCAGACACCTTTTATCCTGGAGAGGAACGGAGTGATACCTACTCCGGCTATGTCCTGCGGAGACTTAAGGGCTCCACTGATGAGTGGAGCAGCCTTAATGTCCTTAACTTTGAAATGGAGGCGGCCACGCTCTTTACAATGACTTCCTGCCTCGGTCTGAAGGGAGGATGCATCACCGCTGTAATCAACGTTCGCGGCATCCAGGGAGAGTCTGTTACGCGGGATGCACTGGAAATTGGCGAGTCTAATCTCATCAAGGCTTCAGTTGCCGCCCTGGAGTTTCTTTAAATGAGGATTAGGGATAAAAGAACTGGGAGAGGGGATAAGGAATAAAACTCTCCGCTGCAGGCAGCGGAGTTTTAAATCCAAAAAGGAGTAAAGAATCCACGTCCAGAGGCTTTGGTTTTTTAATCGCTTGGGGTTGGTTATTAAAAAACACTCTATTTGAGTATACTCTTTATAATGGTAATAACATTCATCCTGAATTGATCAAGATCGTGATGTGCAGTATGTGGATTAGTTGCCACATTGCCGGCAATAACCAGGGTAGGTGTTTCGTTAATGCTGTATGTCTTGGCCAGATCCAACCCTTTCTGAACTTCTCCGGCCTTTGCCCCGGTCCTGATTTTTCTGCTAAAATCAAAGCCGAGACCCACTCTGCCGGCGATGCGCTCCAGAACATTAACATCTGTAATGTTTAGCTTATCAACCATGCTAGCCTGAAAGAGGGCTTTTTTCATCTTTTCTCCTTTTCCAGCCTCCACAGCGAGAAGATAAGCTTCCGCAGGAAGGGAGCCTTTTTTACCTCCCCAATAAATAGGCACGATTGTCCATTTGATCTTTTTTGGGAAGTTCCCTTTTATGATGGGGACCGACCTTTCAAAGGCATAACAGGTACCGCAACTGAAGCTGAGAAACTCTACAACCTCAACTGTCTTGCCGTCAAATTTAAACTCTGCTCCCGGCAGAGTTGTATATGCACCTTCAAGGGAAGGCTTTTTGCCGGCCTCTGCGGACAGGGGCAACAAAAGTAAAGTTAACAGCATTACAGATATTTTCTTAAGACTCATTTAATTCCTCCGACATTTATATTTGTATTTAACTTTACAGCTTAGCTCTATTTTACCTCAGCGCAAGACATAAGCTGAATAATTACCAGTGTTTAATTTTCTCCAGATAAAGGGGATAGTCAAAATCAGGGCTATTACTTTCTGTATGACATTTCAGGCAGACCCTTTCAGTGACAGGCTGCATGGGCCTTGAAAAGTCTGTCAGATGCTCCATATCCAGGCCATGACATGCCTCACACTGTACATTTTTAAGCTCCGGTGTCGTTTCAATGCTGAAAAAGCCGCCCTCCTCACCATATCCGACGGTATGACAGATCAGGCATTCAGGGTCTGCCGATTTTCCTGCCGACTCAAGGGTTGCAACGGCCTTGGCGTGAGCTGTCTTCTTCCAGCTTTCCTCGAATGGCTGATGGCACCCGGAACATTTGGCCACACCTGCGTAGGTCGTACCCGTCTCCGGTTTTTCAGCTTCAGCAATGAGCCTGGCCACTTCTTTATCATAATCATTAAGTACGTCTCGGGCCCTCTCATCCTCTTCTAATTCCTTACCAATAGAAACCCATCTGTGTGTAAAGTCAACCATTCTTTGACCATTGGTTTTCACCGTCAGAATACCAAGCTTTTTTCCCTTTGGATAGCCCGACACAAGCACAGTTCCATCTGTTCTGACAGGCTCTTCAAGCTCTTCTCCCGATGAAGTGATGATAAGATCCCACCCTTTTATAAGCCTTGCCTCGTCAAGGGGAAGTTCCGTCAGCAAAATGTTCAACATCTCAGCCTTAATCCCCTCAGGATGGGCGCTCACATTTATATTAAGGCTATCCTGCCTTAATGTAAGCGAGTGTTCAGCGTCTTTAAATCCGGATACAACAGGTACATTGTATTTTCCCTGTAAGGAACAGAGAAAATCCCGATCAAAACTGCTTTCCCGGCCCATTAAAGCAAGGGCATTATATCTCATAAGGCTGAAGGACTTCAACATCGCTTTTATCTTCAGCCTTCCCTGGGCTGTGTCCTTATCTGAAAAATTGCCTGCATCGAGAAGGATATAAGGAGAAAGTGATCTTTCATGTTCTGTTAGATAGCCTGATATTCTTGCTACACCGCCGAAGTCTGTTTTTGGAGAGCAGCCGCAGGGTTCCAGTTGCCCCTGCAGGCTGCCCGTGTAGATTATATTTAATTCGCGCACTTGTCCATATGAAGGGGCTGACAAGAGTAGCAAGAGCAAAAAGGCTCGGGCGAATACAACTGCAAGCGTCATAGGATGCTTGTTGTCATTCCTCCTTTTGTTACCATCGTTGCCTATATTATTCACCAAACTCCTTATGCCAGGTCAGCATGCCTCCATCGAGGATATTCACATTCCTGAAGTTATTCTTTTTAAGAATATCTGACGCTGGCACCGCCCTCTGTCCGGACCGGCAGATAATGGATATCTCTCTGTCCCTCACACCATCCAGCTCTCCAACACGCTTTTCAAGTAGCCCAAGCGGTATGTGGACAATCCCTTCAAGGTGACCGAGATGGCTCGAAAGCTCACCTGTCTCCCTGATGTCGAGGAGTACGGGAGGCTCACTTGATTTGAGCCGCTCATGAAGTTCTCCTACCTTTATAAGAGGGGTGCCGACGGGCGCCCTCAATTCGCAGGCTTCTTCGTAGGCAACGACTTCTTTAATAGTCGCCTTCTCACTGCAGAGAGCACACTCGGGGTCTTTCCTCACTGCGAGCTTTTTAAAACTGGCATCCAGGGCGTCGAAGACGAGAAGTTTACCCATGAGCGGCTTGCCTGCACCAAGGATGATTTTTATGGCCTCCACAGCCTGCATGACGCCTATCACACCGGGAAGGGCGCCCAATACACCGGCCTCGTTACAGCTCGGTGCAAGCCCGGGCGGTGGTGGCTCGCTGTAAAGACACCTGTAGCAGGGGTAGTCATCGTGACCACTGAAGACGGAGACCTGACCGTCAAAACGGAACATGGCACCCGAGACAAGTGGCTTTTTTTCAAAGTAGGCGGCATCATTCATGAGAAACCTCGTTGGGAAGTTATCACTCCCGTCGAGGATGATGTCGTAATCCCTGATAATCTCCCTCACGTTATCGGCTGTTATGCGACAATCATAGGTAACGACATTGACATCCGGATTGAGTCCCGTTATGGTCTGTTTAGCCGAGTCGGTCTTTCTTGCACCCACTCTGTCGTTTGAATGTATTATCTGACGCTGGAGGTTGGTCAGTTCCACTGCATCGCCGTCAGCAAGGCCGATGGTCCCCACACCTGCTGCAGCCAGGTAGTAAAGCGACGGCGAGCCCAGGCCCCCGGCGCCGAGGACAAAGACCTTGCTCTTAAGCAACTTTTTCTGACCTTCCTCCCCAACCTCAGGCAAAATCAAATGTCTTGAATAACGTTCAAGTTGTTCTTCACTTAGTTCCATTTCAGTTTACCTCTTTTTTTGTTTTAGACTTTAGACTAAAGTTTTAGAATAAAGTGCCTTAATGGCCTTGTCAAGTCTTTGCCCTTCCCCGGAAATTAAATGTACTCTGTTAAGAGGTTTTTCTTACCCCCTCCAAATAAGCCGAGCAGAGAAGTTTACTGTATTGAGGCCTGTCCCCCTTTGCTTCTTTTTTGGTGTATACTTTTTTTAAGGCAAGAGTTTCGAAACAAGGGAGGAAATCATATGAATCTAAAGGCAGTATTCCTTTTTACAGCGATGCTGGTTCTGTCAGCCTGCGCCGCCACCAAAGGCCACAAGATGCTCACAGACTATCTCGATAACGGCATTGGCAGGATCACTTATGAGGATGTGGTAAAAAAGTGGCACAGTCCCGACGAGGTAATCGATGGGGAAGAAACGATCACCGGCATCTGGATAGAGGAATACTTTATTGACACACGTAGCACCTACTCATATACAGCGCCAACCGTATTTGGCGAAAAAAGGACGCTCATTTTCGATGGGGAGACACAGCTGCTCAAGTCCTACAAAATTGAGTATTACTGACCCACCTTTTATTCCTTAATGTTAAGGGTGTCGTCTTTTGCTCCAGTCTTTTTTTTGCAAATGTCCATTTATTAACGTAAACTTAAAATATAAGGGACTTTAATTTTTGAAATACAAAAAGGAGGCATATCATGAAAGCGGGAATTTATTTCACCGGTACGGGGCCTATTCTTATTTTAACCTCCTACGATTCCATTATCGAACCAAGGCTGGTTAAAAAGTTAGCGACGAAGGGAATTAAAAAATTCATCTCTTATGAGGTCTCTGAAGATAAGGTTAAGAAACAATATGGCAACCATTTTAACGTGGTCATGGGCGACCTGAACCAGGCAGATGATTTGCGGGTTCTTGACTACGACGGACATCGTGTTTTCAATAATTTCTCTCTCAAGGAACTGGGGGCACCGCACTACCAGGAAGATTGATGCTCAACAAGTAAAAAAATAAAGAGTCAGCCCTTGACGGGCTGACTCTTTTTATATTCTCCAGCAATTATTAATCAAGTCTATCCTTCTCACGGCCTGTCATACAAATAAATGCAAAAACAGGTCGCTTCGATGGTGCATCCGATGAAATCAAATCGAGTTGAGTTCCGATCTCGCCGGCCGTTCCCTTTACGAAACGTAGTGGCGACCGAACCTTGATCGTCATCACACCAAGAATGATGAGACACATTCCTGCGATCTGTATGGCATCCAGCATTTCTCCCAGAAAGAGAGAGGCCCACAACACCGTAAAAACGGGTCCCAGGGAGCTGATGATAACCGCCTTTGAGGCCCCTATTTTTTTCACCCCGTACATGTAGCATAAAAAGGGGATGACTCCTGTCAGGATGCCAAGTGCCGCGGCAATTCCCCAGAGTTCAGCACTTTCCGGATAGGCGCGGTTGCCAAAGGACAAGCCGAAAAATCCCACCAGAAAAACGCTGCTATAAGAAGACACCCGAACGGGTGATATGCCCTTCATCACCTTTTCGCCGACCACGTTATACAGAGCATAGCAAAGCGCACTCAGCAGGGCTAATAGGGCCCCGCTCCCATAGACCGTCATCGTTTTTGCCTCATCAATTCTAACGACCAATGAAAGGCCGATGAATGTTACCAACAATGAAAAGAGTTTCGACATGGACAGCCTCTCTCCTGAAAAGATGGCAAGCAGAACGATGGTCATGGCTGGATAGGTAAATACGAGTAGGTTGGAAAGAGACGCATCGATCCTCTCCAGGGAATAGAAGGAGAACATCATGGCGCATCCCATCCCTGCGATTCCCATCAGGGCAAAGCTGCCCGCCTCGCGCGCCCTTAGCTTGAAGGCAACCCTCCCCTCCATGAAGGCAAGCGCCAAGATGAAAAAAGGAAGAGCGATAAAGAGTCGCATCAGCATGAGTGTCATGGGCTCCACGCCCAGGGCGAAGGCGAACTTCACCAGTATGGACTTGAAGGACAGTGCCATTGCTGAAAATATGATGAGAAAATAACCGGATGAAATAAACTTTTTCATTTTCTTAGCCCACCAGATGAACTGGACTCTTTTTAGTATACCCACAGGGCACAAGACCCCCTTGAGGGGTGTAAGTGTCTTTACGTAATCAAGTCTTCGAAGCATTGCTTCTATGGGCGATTCTGCGAAGCTAAATAACTTTCTGCAAAAAAAGCAGCATGTTATTTCTAAGTTACTAAATAAAAAAAGGCCGCGGGGTTGTCGCCCGCGGCCTTTTTTAAGTTTTTTGTTGTATTCTTACTTTACGTTACAAATCACTCCAAGCCACGGGCGCACCTGTACGAAAAATCCAGGTTGCGGATTTTAGCACGGTAAGCACTCTGCCTGTGACTTGATTATTCATAGCCTCTAATAATTACAGTAGTGGGGCCCCGGTGTCAATGAATTTTTTGAGGTTTCTGAAATTCCAAACACTTAGCAAGTTCCGCCCCCATTACTGCTTTCATCATCGGAGGCAAGCCACTCCTCGATGTCAGCCGCCTCTTTCGCCCATCCGCTGCCGAGCCTTGAACGGAGGAAATCGGCATAGAGGCTGTCGAAGAGTTGCAGCCCCTTTTCCAGCAGGTACATCCGCTCGTAGAAGACGGCCTCCCTTTCACTCCCTTCGTCGGTCACCTCGTCCTTCTCTATCCTGACGGCGGGGGACTTGAGCGAAGCAAAGTGGAACATCTCCCCCTTCAGGGTGAGCTTCCAGGATTCTTCTTCCTCTCTCTCCAGGTAGATTGTGGCCTCGGTGATCTCCTTCCCGAGCCTCACGGCGGTGCGGACCTCACTAAAGTTGTCCTGGGGACCGGCCACGGAGATCTTCTGTACTCCCCTTTCACTAGCCCCCTTGAGAATGAGACGGTCGTTGATGTAGGCCACATAGGGTTCCCCCTCCATGAAGTGTCCCGGTCGGTTCACCTCGTATTCGGATGAGTCCTCCATCGTCTTATACATGAGCCAGCGCATGAAGTCCATACCAAGCCAGGTGTTCTCTTTGATGAGGGATACAACGTCCTCCGAAGAGGCCCTGTTCGCCTGCTTAAGGAGGGTGGCCGTCTCATCGTCGAGGACCATTTCTCCACGCGCTAAGGGATGGATCATAACGAGCCTCAGCCCTACGAATGTCTTCCTGAAAAGGTCCTCGAAGAGGTCTACAGTCTTGGGGCTCAGGCTTGTAAATGTGACAATGCCATTCTTCCGATCCCATAGGGCATCATATGTAGTTGGTGAAGGGAGTATCCTGGAAAAGAGGGAGGCGCGGACCCTGTCGCGAAGGTTGTCCCTCTCCCCCTTTGGCACCCTCTTGAACGTCGGGTTTGCTGCAAGAAATTCACTCTCAGCCTTGGCCATTTCGGCCTTTAAAAGTACGGAAGGGGCCTTTCTCTGGTCACGGCGGAGCGTAAAGACGGTATAGTTGTCGCGCCAGAATGCGCGGGGGGTATCGAAACTGCCCTGCTCCATGTCATCGACATGGACCCAGCCTAAGGAAAGTTCTTGGGCCGTATTGTCGATAGACTTGAAGGCATTCTCCGCCAAGCGGTCTGAAGACCACTGGTAGAGATCCCCCTCGGGAAGGGCACCTGTTACCCGGAATTGACATATGCTGACGGTGTTGGAAAGAATACCCATTTTGTTTCTCCTTTGAAGTCGATTTAGAACCTTAGAAATTATTTTATGCGTTTTTCTGGCATAAAATAATTTCGTGAAGGTACTTATCCAGTCCCTCTGGGCTTGGAATCCGAAAGGATACTGTTTTCATCGGGCAGGGGCAAGGAAAATGTGGTTTCTCTCACCACTGTGCCGGCGAGGGAATTATGGTTGGGGGGGCGGCTTTAAATAGTTGCTGTTCAAGTTTACCCTTGGAGGGCTGAAATCCGGAGCAGGCCAGGACAGTCTTTCCATCTCTTTCAAAAATAGAAAAAATAGTCGCTATTGTACTAGCTCAAATGATTTTTTTCAGGGGGCACTTTTCTCTCTTGTTTATTTTCTCTTACTTTATGCGCTCCGGCTCGTGGCAGGCCACGCAAAGAGCGTTCAGCGAAGTCCTCGCACTCTCAAGGTCGGGCAACTTTTCCCCGGTGACATACCTGTCCAGTCCTTTCCTGACCTTACCGATGCGCTCACTGAAGTCCTTTTTATCCAGGATAATGCCTGATGGGCCCTCTTCCGGAAAAGTCGGTTTCAGAAGATCGAGATAATATGCCATAAGCTTTATATGCTTTTTGACTCTCTCATCTTCGCTTTCATTTTCTATTTCGATTCTTGCCAGATCCAGATGTTCCGAAACCTTATGCATGTACTCCCCGAAAAGTGTCGTGCGCCTCGTCGTTTTGAAAAGATAATCGAGGTTTGACTTTTTGTGGCAGTAAATACAACCGTTAAACATGTCCATTGAATAGATCTTGGTTGTCAGCCGGTCGCCGCGCTTCATTGCAGCTCTCAGTTCCGCAATTACCTTCTGAAGCTTACCGAAGGTATCAAGGATGCGCCCATGCTCTTTTTCCGGGGCAAGCTCTTTCGCGTTATTTATAGCTTCCAGCATGTCCTCGAGATGGAGGTCTGCAATATCCAGTTTTTCCAGGTTTATACTTATCATTACGTGATTGTAACTATCGAATATTTGATGCATCTGGTATTTGAAGCCGGTCGAGGTTGTGATCTTTTCGGCTCTCACTTCGACGGAAAAGATCACGACATAAGAGATTGCCAACAACAAAAATGGTATTTTTTTCATGAGTTTTTTCTCCTTAAGGATAGGCTTCCATGTATTGTATTCTAGTCTGGAGATTCCGGTTTGTCAATCAGGGTGTCAAGAGGTTAATGGGCTCAGCTGTTAGAATGTATAGGTAACGGGCAAAGGGACGCCTACCGATGGTAAATATGCTTTAATAGCAGCCGGGCCGAGATATCCTCGCCCAGAATTTAACCAAATGAAAATGTATTACATCGGCCTGGACATTTACAAGAAAATAATTTCCAGTTGTATCAAAACAGCGTCCGGATAAATTGTTGCTGAAGGGACTATCCCGGCTAATCGTATTGCCTTGAAGGAATGGCTTTCCAGCCTTCAACAACCGTGGGTGCCATGGAGGCGACAATGTTTACAGGCTGGATTTATGTGAGAGTCAAATGTTTTTTGGGGATTTTACCGGGAACTTTTTTGATTACTTCATTTTATTCACATAAATAGGGGCAGTGTCCCTGGTTTTCCCCCAGTGTTACCCCCCTAAAGGCGGAAAGGACAGTAAAACAGTCGTCGTCACTATTTGATGCTATTTGATCAGATATAAAATATCATATAAGTTACTTTTTTAGATGAAATCGAGTACTCTTGATACTGGATCATAAGTTGAACAGGAGAAGAGGTTATGATATCCCCCCCTATGAAGGTGTTTCTTTTTCTGTCCTCTCTTTTTTTTATTCCTTCCCTTATTATTGCTGAAGAATTCAGCCAGTCTGATTCTGTCCAGAATGACAATGCCCTTTATCTGACCATGGAAGAGGGCAAGGTGCTGCTGCTTAAGAATAACCTCGATATCAGCATTGAAAGGTCCGGGCCTTCTATCGAGTCCGCCAGGTTAGAAAAGGCAAAGGCAGATCTTGACCCCTCCTTTTCGGCCTCTGTCACACGGCTGGAGTCTCATACCCCGCTCAATTCCCGTGCCTCTCTTTCTTCCGGTGGACGGGATGCCGCTGAATCCGAAAATTATACTTTGAGTACAGGTATTTCGGCAAAAACAGGTTATGGTACGGAATATGGCTTCGAAGTGGAGAACAGTCGCACCAAAAACAGTTTCAATAATTTTGAACCGGAACATGATGCCTTTGCCGGGCTCAGGGTGAAGCAACCTCTCCTGAAGAACAGCGGCAGTGATGCCAACCTTTACAACATCCGTATCGCCCTAAAAAACAGGGAGATTTCACTGAGCGAATTAAAAAAGCGCATTATTGATACGGTAGCGGACTATAAAAAGACCTACTGGGAGCATGTCCTTGCCGTTGAGGACCTGAAGGTCAAAAAGGAATCCCTCAATCTTGCCCAGTCCTTGCTGGAACTTAATCGTAAAAAGTATAGGGCTGAAGTGATCTCCCCGCTGGAGGTGATACAGGCGGAAGCCGGCGTTGCGGCGCGAAGGGAATCGGTCATTATTGCCGGCAAGATTGTGGGGGAACAGGAAAACAGGCTGAAGCGTTTGATCTTCGACGACCTTTACGCTGCAAGAAAGAGTCGGCTAGTTCTTGTCGACTCCCCAAGTGTTGCCCCCGTTGCCCTTGACCTGGATGAAAGTATCAGGGACGGACTCTTAAGCCGTCCCGATTATGAGCAGGCGAAGCTGGATCTGGAAAAGAAGGGCTTATCGATACGGTATTACAGGAAACAGAAGGCGCCGCAGATAGACCTGGAGGCAAGTTACGGATTTAACGGTCTCGGCAATAGCCTGGGAAACTCTTTCAGCAATATGGAGGGTAATCCCGAATGGTCTTTAGGGGTTTTCTTAACCTACCCTCTCGGTGACAGGGCGGCAAAAAATGACCTGCATATCTCGGAGATCGAAAAAAGAAGGGCCCTTCTTGCCCTTAAGCGCCTTGAGCAGGACATCATTGTGGAGATAGACAATGCCATCGGAGAGGTCATGAGCAACAGCAAACGGATAGAGGTGACGAAGGTCGCTACCCGGCTGGCACAAGAGGCGCTCAGGGCGGAGGAACTCAAATTCAGGGAGGGGCTTTCAACCAGTCACGATGTGCTCCAGTACCAGGAAGAGCTGGAAGAAGCAAGACGTAAGGAAATCAACGCCATTCTCGACTATAATAAATCACTGGTGGAACTGTCCCGCGTGAAAGGGACACTCCTGATTGATGAAAAAATCGAGATTGCGGCTATCGCTGACGGCGATATGAAGGAGGCTGTAAAAAAATGAAGAAGTGGTTGTTTTTGTCGCTCTTCCTGATTCTTGGAGCAGGCGGCGCGGTGTTTTTGCTTCGCCCTGCCGAGGTAAAGGAGGGAAAGACGGAGGTTGTGTCGGCCAAGGTGATTCGTGGAGACCTGAACCTTATCGTGGCCGCCTCCGGTGTCGTTACGGCCTACACCGAGGTGGAGGTCAAGTCGAAGGCGGGGGGAGAGATCATCGATTTTCCCTTTGAAGAGGGGGATCTGCTGAAAAAAAACGCTGTAGTGGTGAAGCTCGACCCCGGTACGGAGCAGTCACGTGTCAACCAGGCGAATGCGGATCTCAAAATGTCTGAGGCAAGGCTCGAAAAGGCAAAAGTAAACCATAAGGATACCGAACTTCGGCTCGATCGGAAAAAACGGCTCTTTGACGATGGAGTGATCTCCCGGCAGGAGCTGGACGACGCCGTCATCGCCAAGGAGCGTGCGAAGAGCGATGTCAAGGTGGCCGAAGCGGAACTGATCAGGACGCGTGAGTCACTCAGGGAGGCGAAGGACAGGCTGAAAGATACCAAGATCAGGGCGCCCCTTGCGGGAACGATCATAAAGAAATACGTGGAAAAGGGGCAGGTCATCGCCTCCACCCTATCCTCAGCCTCGGAGGGGACCCCTCTTTTTACCCTGGCCGACCTTGACAGGCTATACGTGGGAACCATGGTGGACGAGACGGATATCGGCCGCATCGCGCCGGGGCAGGAGGCGTCCATCACCGTCGATGCATACCCGGAGAAAAATTTTAAAGGGCGGGTGCTGCGCATCGCGCCTAAAGGGCGGGTGGAAAGCACCGTTACCGTTTTCGATGTCGCCGTCGAGGTCGTTGACAGGGAGCGCCTCATGCTCAAGCCGATGATGACGGCCAATGTGGAGATACTCTACGATCTGCGTCAGTCCGTACTCCTTGTGCCTGCCGAGGCGGTGAAGATTCGGGGGGATGAAACGGGTGTCAACCGCCTGGATGATGAAGGCACTGTCTGGACACCCGTCACCCTTGGCAAAAGTGACGGAATACTGTCAGAGATCAGCGGCGATTTGAAGGAGGGCGACAGGATTGAACTTTCAAAGTTAAAGAAGGATAAAGGCAGGAGTGGCGGATTCTGGCGGCTGGGAAGAAAACGATGAGTCTCATCAGGGTAAGAGAGGTAAGCAAGGTCTACAGCATGGGGGACGTGGAAGTAGCGGCCCTTAAGGGGATCTCTCTTGATGTCCTGAATGGCGAGTTTACTGCAATCATGGGGTCGTCTGGCAGCGGCAAGAGCACGCTCATGAATATAATCGGTTGTCTCGATCGCCCCACCAGCGGCAGTTACCTCCTCGATGATGACGATGTGGCCGGTATGAACGAGGTGGAACTCGCTTCTATCAGGAACCGGAAAATTGGTTTTGTCTTCCAGACCTTCAACCTTTTGAGCCGTTACACGGCCAGAGAGAATGTGGAACTTCCCCTTATTTATGCAGGATTTCGAAATGCCTCGGAGCGGGCACTGAAGGCACTGAAGGAAGTGGGCCTGGCCCACCGTGCAACCCACAAGCCAACCCAGCTTTCCGGTGGAGAACGCCAGCGCGTCGCCATTGCCCGCGCCCTCGTCTGTGCCCCTCCGGTGATACTGGCCGACGAGCCGACGGGGAATCTCGACACCAAAACAGGCGACGAGATTATGGCCCTCTTTGAGGCGCTGAATGAAAGGGGGACAACGATTATCATCGTCACCCATGAACATGAGATTGCCCAGTGGTGCAGGCGCGTCATACAGATACGCGACGGCGCCATACTAAGCGACAAATTAAAGGGAGAGGCCTGACAATGCTTTTATGGCGGGCGGTCAAGATCGCCTTCCGGGGGATCGGCGCCAACAAGATGCGTTCCTTTCTTACCATGCTGGGCATTATTATCGGTGTGGGGGCGATTATCTCTATGCTCTCCATCGGGGAGGGGGCTAAAAAACAGGTCTCCCAGTCGATCCAGCGTTTCGGGACCAACCTGCTCAGGGTATCACCCGGCTCGGCAAGGGTGGGACATGTGCACAGAGGCACGGTGACGACCCTTACAATGGAGGATGGCGAGGCGATCCGGCGCGGAGTGAGCGGCATTAATCTCGTCGGTTCTTCCGTCCAGAATATGGCCCAGGTCAAGTACGCCAATAAAAATACCTCTACGGCGATCAACGGGACTACCCCCGAATACTCGGAACTGAACAATTTCCCCGTCGAGACGGGGCGTTTCATCGACGGCAAGGATCTCAAGCTGATACGCAAGGTGGCCGTTCTCGGTACGACGGTAAAGGAGGAACTCTTCGGCGGCGGGATTGCCGTCGGGAAGCAGATAAAGGTAAAGGGGGCCAACTTTCAGGTGATCGGTGTGTTGAAGTCGAAGGGGGCTACCTCTTGGCGGGATCCCGACAACCAGGTAGTCATCCCCCTGACAACTTCGCAGAAACGGCTCTTTTCGCAGAATCACGTGGAGAATATCTACATCCAGGTAGAAAGTATCGACAGGATCGAAGAGGTCAAACAA
The DNA here is from genome assembly GCA_015222555.1 of Pseudomonadota bacterium. GTDB lineage: Bacteria > Desulfobacterota > JADFVX01 > JADFVX01 > JADFVX01 > JADFVM01. The sequence continues at coordinate 1,327 of JADFVM010000169.1, read as the reverse complement.
TCGGTGGAAAAGCTCTTAAGGATCAGGCACAGGATACAGCCGGGGGCCGACGCCGACTTCAGCATCCGGGACTACACGGAGTTTATCTCCGCACTGAAGGAAACGGGACAGACCTTTACCGTTCTTCTCGGAGGGGTTGCCGCTGTCTCACTTCTTGTGGGGGGGATCGGGGTGATGAATATTATGCTTGTCTCTGTGACGGAGAGGACAAGGGAGATAGGGGTCCGTATGGCCGTCGGGGCCAGACGGCGGGATATTATGCTCCAGTTTCTTATAGAGGCACTCGTCATTACCGTCACCGGGGGGATAATCGGAATAATCCTCGGCGCTTCCATGGCCTACGGCATCGCGGAATTTGGCAACTGGGAAACGGTGATCACCCCCTTTTCCATTCTCCTTGCCTTCTTCTTTTCAATTTTTGTGGGGATGCTTTTCGGCATTTACCCGGCAAGAAAGGCGTCACTCCTTGACCCCATCGTAGCGCTCCGGTACGAGTAATACCTTCGCTTAAAACAGACCTCTTTTCATACCCCTTGTCCCGGTCTTCCTTTGATAACTTAGAAAGTATTTCAGTTTATCCTGGTAAAAAGATATATTTTTCCTCTTTAATCTTCCTTTAATCTTGAATTCGTTATTATGCTTATAACAAGGTCACGAAAAGGCCGGTTCGACTCACCTCAGAAGTGACGAATAAAAAACTAAAGGAGGTAACGATCATGAAGAACAACGCTTTCGACATAGTATTATTTCTTGGTTTTATCGTAGCGTACCCTGCGATACTGGCAGTCAGCATGGTAGTCTAATCTGTTTAAAATTATAGCATTGATGTTTATTGAAAGATAACGGGGTGCAAATGGAAGCAGTAAACCGGCAGGGGCGGGGGAGATAGCGGTGATTTCAAAAAAGTGATTTTATCCTGCTCTTTCTCCCGCCTTTAAAAAAAAAGATTAAGATCGGATATGTACCTGGCAGTCTCTGTCCCTCCCGCTTAAGGTATGGGGGCGCAGAGGGGGCAGGGTTTAAATCATTCCCGACGGGATCGGGAATCCAGGGCATTGATAGCAAATAAATCCATTCCTTTTTTATTGGGATGTGTCCCTAATATCTTCTATGTTCCATTAACCAAAATGGATTCATTTTTTTTCCACAGCCTTTTCTCTATCCGGAGTTTGGTATTTTTCCATTGACTTTTTCTGCTTTTCTGCCAGCGCTTTAGCTGTATATTTTTCGAGGACCTCCACCAGCGCCGTCTGAGCTTCCCTCCAGACCGGATGGGCCGAACAGAGCTCGTCCCGATCACATTCGCCCTTACTTGTCAAACAGCGAT
>JADFVM010000168.1 GCA_015222555.1 Pseudomonadota bacterium | reverse complement strand
CTTTTGATATGTTGTTTCTCCAGCTCCTCAAGACTATAAACCTTGTCGTTACTGGTAAAGGCCTTCATCTGCCTTTGCCCCACAAACCAGGGAAAGCACCTGGGCAGCAAAGTATTCCCATCTTCCAAAATCAGTGCCCGCTCGATGGCATTTTTAAGTTCCCGAACATTTCCCGGCCAGTCATAGTCCGTCAAGAGCTTCAACGTCTCAGGTTCAACTCGTGCAATGGGAACCTCTCTCTTTTTGTTATATTCTTTTAGGAAATGGGTTACAAGCAGAGGTATGTCTTCTTTTCGTTCCCTAAGTGGCGGGATATGGATGGGAACAACATTAAGCCGATAGTACAGGTCATCCCGGAAAGTTTTTTTGGCAATTGCCTGTTTTATGTCCTGATTTGTTGCCGCAATGATACGGACATCAACTTTGATTGTTCTTTCACCGCCAACAGGTTTTACCTCTTTTTCCTGGATCACCCTGAGCAATTTTGCCTGGATATCAAGGCTCAAATTTCCAATCTCATCGAAAAAAAAGGTTCCTCCGTTAGCCAGCTCAAAACTTCCATATTTTGCCTGGATAGCCCCGGTAAAAGAACCTTTGACATGACCGAACAGTTCACTCTCAAGTAATGTCTCCACCAGGGCAGAGCAATCTACCGTTACGAATTCCCTTTCTTCCCGAAGGCTGTAGTCATGAATTGCTCTGGCTACGAGCTCCTTGCCTGTACCGCTTTCTCCGGTGACCAAAACGGTGCTGTCAGTTGGAGCAGTTCTTCGCACCAGTTCATAAATATTGCGCATGGCCTTGCTCTGGCCGATGATGATGTCCGCCTCATTTTTTGCCTTCAATTGTTGACGTAGCTGCTGGTTTTCAGACACCAGGATTTTTCTTTCTAACGCCCGGTTAATGGCAATCCGTAGTACGTCCGGGGTAAATGGTTTGGTGATATAGTCATAAGCTCCAAGTTTTATGGCCTTTACAGCCGTTTCGATGGAAGGATATCCCGTCATTATCAGGATAGTCACACCCGGATCCAGCTCTTTTAGTCGACTGAGCGTCTCTATTCCTTTCATGCCTGGCATCTTCAAGTCAAGAAGGACAAGGTCGAACGATTTGCGGTCAAATTCTTCAATAGCCCCTTCCCCACAGTCCGCAACAATGACTTTGTAGCCCTCTTTTTTTAAAATGCGGGAACAGCTGTCTTGCATTATTCTTTCGTCATCAACAACAAGTATGTGAATATTTTCTACTGACTCCTGTTTCATTCAATTTCTTCTATAGAAATGGGTAGATAAATAGTAAAGGCTGTTCCCTTGTCTGGCTCACTCTCAACGTCTATGTTGCCATGGTGACTCTGAATAATTCCATAGGAAGTGGAAAGACCAAGTCCTGTTCCTTTTCCCACCGCCTTGGTAGTAAAGAAAGGGTCAAATATTTTTGACTGTACTTCAGGTAATATGCCCATGCCTGAATCCTGAAAGGAAACAAATATCGTTGTCCCATCAGGATCTACGCCGGTTACGATAGTTAAAGAACCCCCGCTTTCTGACATGGCTTCGGCAGCATTGACCATCATATTCATAAACACCTGTTTTATTTGATTTGAATCCCCTCCAACAAAAGGCAGAGAAGAATCCAGGCACTTGATAATCCGTATATCATGAAAAAGAACCTGATTTTCCAGAAAAAACAATCCATCATTAATAGCTTTGTTGATATCCATCGGTTCAAAGCGGGATTCGGTCTGGCGACCGAACTCAAGCAGGCTTTTTACTATTTCCTTGCATCGGGTTGCTTCGTCCACAATTCTTTTTAAGTCCTCTACCCGGGGATCTTTACTTACCTCAAAGTCCTCCATAAGAAGGCTTGCGTAAATGAGAATGCCGCCCAGAGGATTGTTAATTTCGTGGGCAACACCTGCCGCCAGGCTCCCCAGAGATGCCATCTTCTCTGATTGAAGAAGCCTCACCTGGGTATCCTGTAACTTCCTCTCTATTTTCATCTTTTCCCTCAGGTCAGTGAAGATACCAAGTGAGGCAAGTTCCTTCTCGCCCTCATATACAATCGAAGCGGAGAGGGCTACGGGAATTTCTTCCCCATTTTCTCCGTAAATAGTAAGCATGAAATTTTCAAGTTTCCCCCTGCCTCCGAAATCATCGCTTCTCAACTTCCGCATGATATCTTTAGCTGCCTCAGTGGAATAAAATTTAGTAACATGAATATTCCCTATAACCTCTTCCGTCCTGTATCCAGTCAACCTCTCAGCAGCTTTGTTGAAAAAAAGCACTTTCCCTCTCATGTCAGCCACCATGATACAGTCTACAGAACTCTCAAGCAGATTCGTGAGAAAGCCATGCTTTTCGCGTAGTTCCTGCTCCATCCGAATGCGTTCTGAAATATCGATATTCAGTCCCTGGTATCCTACCACTTCCCCCTTTTCATTTTTTATTGCTTGAGAGGTTAATAGCATTGGGATTTTCTCTCCGCTCTTTTTTTTGAATTCAACTTCATAATTCTTTACGTGGCCATCTCTCTCAATCAGCTTTTGGAACTCTTTTCTGTCTTCAGGATTTACATATAAATCTTTAGTTATATCTATTTTTAAGAATTCATCCTTGCTCTCGTAATCCATAATCTTTAAGAACGCTGGATTACAATCGATAAACTTTCCTTCCCTGGTAGAAATAGAAATGCCCTGATCTATCCGTTCAAAAAGATTTCTGTATTTCTTTTCTGACTCCCGCAGTTCCTCTGTTAGTTTTTGCTGAACCGATATATCCCTCAGATAAACAATCGTTTTCTTCTCTCCCGAGAACATTGAGTAGCTGGCAAAACACATTTCCGTAAATGCCGGTTTAGAAGTAGCTGTTTTGATTTCTATCACCCGTCGTAATTTCGTTGTACACGCATAGCACTCTTTTTTGAGGGACAGAAATAGTTCTCTGTTTTTTTCCTCCAGGAAGTTGGTAAAGTCTTGTCGCAATAGTTTCTCGTGCTCATATCTGGTAATCTGGGAAAACATTCTATTGGCAAATTCAATGCGGTTTTGCTCATCAAGAACCAGGATTCCAACCTCTCCCATTTGTGCTATAGCCCGAAACATCCTGGCTGCTTCCGATGCTTCATCATGTGACTCTTTTTCCTTCAGCTCATCCGACATCATCAGATCCTCTCATGTGCTTAAGATTAAAAACCCACCTAAAATATCACTCACATACGAAGAGCGCAAGAAATAACTTGATTAGAGGAGAAAGGAAAATCACTGTGAGGATAGCTTAAGAATGTTCCGCTTCTCTCTCTGGAGCCGGGAGAACAGGTAGTATAGTAACAACAACCCTATAGACAAACACAATGGTAGCAACCAGGCCAATAGAGAGGGCGAATTCGCCAATGGCAGGAATATAAGCCTTTGCAGCATACTGGGGCTCATAGGCAATGAAAAAGACCGTGCAACGGTTTAAGAGGATTCCGACAACATACATGGCAGCAGCAATAAAAAGCCCGCGGGATGAACGCCGAATATCAGATGACATAAACATGAAAAAAGGCACAACGGTTAACAGGCCGAATTCAATCCAGAACATAATGACCGGAGCAGAGCCCTCAAACAGATAGACATAAGTACCCCGACAAAACATATCACCAAGCTTTACAGCGATATATATGCCCAGCAGATAAGGGATGATTTTAGAAATCGGGGTCAGAATATGCATTTCAGGTTTTCGCCCGAACGATCTGCCGGCAATCATTGATTCAAATATTATCATAGTAAGCCCTACCGCAAAGGCAGAGGTCAGAAAAAAGAGCGGGCCTAAAAGTGAGCTATACAGCGGGTGCATCTTACTCGGTGCAATAACCATGAGTGTCCCCAGGGATGACTGGTGACAGCAGGAGAGAACTATCCCGGCAAT
>JADFVM010000167.1 GCA_015222555.1 Pseudomonadota bacterium | reverse complement strand
TTATCGGCATACATGAGCTGCCTTTTCAAGTCTTCCACCTGCGAGATGGCCGAATTATGATTTAATGTTGTACAGCTTTATTTTCTCCCACAGTGTTTTTCTGCTGATGCCAAGGACCTCCGAGGTTCTTGTCTTGTTGCCTTTGGCAGATTTCAGTGTTCTTACGATGTACGCCTTTTCCGCTTCAGCCGCTACTTCAGACAAGGAAACAGAATTTGCTTTTTGCACCCTCTGTTTTGCAACATGCTTTGGAAGAGAATCTATTGTAACAACATCCGTCGAAGCGAGGCCTACCAGTCTTTCCACGATATTTTTCAGCTCCCTGACATTGCCGGGATATTTATAATCAAAAAGGGCCGTTAATGTTTCGGAACTCAATGTGACTTTTTTCCCGAAAGTGGCGTTGAAGTGCGCTAAAAAAGAGTCAAGAAGAGGAGCAATATCTTCCGTGCGTTCTCTGAGGGCAGGCATGCAAATGGGGATAACATTCAACCTGTAATAGAGGTCCTCTCTGAATAGCCCCTCCTGTACCTCCTCTTCGATATTCTTATTTGTCGCTGTGATAACCCTTACGTCAACCTTTAACGACTGGGTGCCGCCAAGCCTTTCAAAGGACCCATCCTGAAGGACTCTCAGGAGCTTTGTTTGCACTCCGGCTGTCAGGTCGCCTATTTCATCAAGAAAGATAGTCCCTTTGTCTGCCCGCTCAAATCTTCCCGGTTTTCTGCGGATGGCCCCGGTAAATGCCCCTTTCTCGACACCAAAAAGCTCACTTTCAACCAGATTCTCAGGCAAAGCGGCACAGTTTACCTTTATAAAGGGTCCCTGTCTGCGATCGCTCTGATAATGAATCGTTGAGGCTACCAGTTCTTTGCCGGTGCCACTTTCTCCAAGGATGAAAACAGTGGAATCTATTTTAGACACCTTGTCTATGAGATCGTACACTTTGTTCATTTCCGGGCAATCGCCGATAATGTTCGGAAAGCTGTAGCACTCAGAGAGATCCTTTTTCAGTTTGATATTTTCCTCCCGAAGTTCTCGTAACTCAAGCGCACGGTCGATAATCAGGTTGAATTCCTCCAGGGAGAAAGGCTTGGTTATATAATCAAATGCCCCCAGCTTCATGGCTTCGACCGCGTCCTTTATCGTCCCATAAGCGGTCATCATGAGAACCACGGCCCGTGGGTCCTTTTCTAAAATGCTTTTCAGAATATCAAGGCCGTTCATATCGGGCAGCAGCACATCAGTAATGACCAGGGAAAAGTCATCTTCACCAAAAGCAGCCAATCCGTCAGTACCAGTGGCACAGGGGATCACTTCATAACCCTTCATGGTCAGAGAGTCGGTGAGGGTAACCCTCATGATCTTGTCATCCTCAATGATAAGCAGTTTGTGTTTCATGTAATCACCCTGTCAAACTTTACGGTAATAATTGTGCCCATATTTTTGTTACTGTGAGCGGTGATTTCACCATCATAGCTGTTCACAATTTCATAGGTCAGCCATAATCCGAGACCAGTGCCTTCACCAGGTGGTTTTGTTGTGTAAAACGGGTCAAAGATTTTATGCATGTTTTCCTCCTGAATTCCCTCACCAGTGTCACAGACCTCTAATAGGACTTTTGACTCTCTACTGTACGCATTTATGGTCAAAGCTCCACCGTTCGGCATTGATTGCGCTGCATTGATCATGAGGTTGATCAGAACTTGATGCAAATCGAAAGGATCGAGCTTGATGGAGACGCCGGACTCAATATCTTCATTGTAGCTGACACCATTTTTTTTCAACATGTATTCAACAAACCCGCAGGCCTGTGCCAGTGCATGTTTAACTTCTATAATCTGGGGGTTTTTCTCATCCTTTCGTACCATCCACAACAACTTGCCCACCGTGCTTTCAATCCTGCTCAAACCGTCCTTTAAAAGCTCGTGATACCGCTGTCTGAACACCTCGTCTTCCCCTTTTTCTTCAAGCATATGGACACAATTAAACAAGCCGCCAAGGGGATTATTAACCTCATGGGCTACCCCGGCGGCAAGGATTCCCAGAGAGGCTAGTTTTTCAGACTGGAGTAGTTTATCATGGGTTTTTTTGAGTTCAATATTTGCTTCGCGTATGCGGTCAATCATTCTGTTAAAACTCTGGCAGAGGAGGGTTATCTCATTGCTGCCTTCGATGTCAACCTTGACGTCAAGCATTCTTTCGTCTGTATTCTCAATAATTCCAACAAATTGGAGGAGTTGCTCGTGGGTGCTTTTGATTTCGAAATTGGAATCGCTTATCCGGTCAATCATCCTGTTGAAACTCTGCCCGAGGCGGGCAATTTCATCACTGCCACTTTTGGTGATTACCCTGACATCAAGTCTGTCCCCTCCCGCTCTTTCCATGATTTGTGCGAGTTCTGCTATGGGTCTGATGAATTGTCTGCTTAAGAGAACTATGACACCAAAGCCGACGGCAAGCATCATGATTGTGATGATGGTCACCCCCAATACGGTCGTTCGCACTTCTTGTTCAAGCACTTCCAGCGAGACGGCAAACCTGAGTGTCCCCCAGCGTTTTTTGCCAATTGATAGCGGGGTGGAAAAATCAAGGGCGCCGGAATTAGTGTGTTGGTCATGGAATTTCTGTACCACAGTGGAGTCTGAGGCGAGGGCTTTGGTGGTTATCGGGTCGTCATAGACGCGGCCATATTCATTAAAATCATTATGGGAAATGATCCTGCCGTTTTCATCAAACACGGCGATGTAAATCAAATTGATCTCTTTTTTGCTGAATATCCCTGTAATATAATTATCGATCAGTCCTCCTTCTTCAACAAGACCAAGCCGTTCATAGATAAGATCATTCATTACCGGGATAGCAAGCGTCTCTGCCAAAAGTCTTCCCTGCCTCTCAATATCCCGGTACATGATATTGCTTTCCCTTCTGGTGATTATCAACCCCGTGACAACCATCAAAAAAATCACGACGGAAAATGTCATAATGACAAATTTTCTCTGCAGAGAAAGATGTTCCAAAGAGGCAAGCTTCATAATTGTATTTTGGGATGGCAACCCAAGCCACATGATTGAGGTATGCTATTTATCATTTTCCTTATATGAGCGTAGTCAAAGTCATCTGCCTCTGTAAAGCCACCCATAAACTCCGGATCAATATTTTGGAGTACTTTCTGGCCATACTCTGTCTTGTTCATGTCTAGAAGGGCGGTCTTAATCGTTTCCACTATGGTATATGAAGTCTGCGGACTAATAACCAGGGGCCCGGTGGGGATCGGGCCTGATCTGGCAATAATTTCCAAACCCAGAGGAAGGTATTTTTCCGCCACCGATTCTCTTACTGCACCTGCATCATATATCCCCTTTAAAACCCATTTAACAACCGAGTCGTGGTAATTGAAATTATTGAAATTCTTGAGTTCCCTCAAATGGATGCCATGTTCAGCGAGAAGATATCTCGGGATAAGATTACCTGAAGTCGACTTCAGGGAAGCAAAAGCAAAGCTCTTGCCTTTGAGATCTGATAATTGCTTAATCGGACTGTTTTTCTTTGTCACAATAACACTTCGGTAAAATGACTCCCCTTTTCCGGTGATACTCTTGAGCAGAGAAATTGCCTTGTAATCGTTTTTGGCGTGGAGATAGGTCAAGGGGCCCAGAAAAGCCATGTTAATTTCTCCTTCACCCAGGGCTATAACGGTATCGTCATAGGTTTTCTGTAACACCAGTTCAAAATCATAAGGGGTTTTTTCTGAGAGATAATCCATGAGCGGCTGGAGTTTTTCGAAAGCAATTCTCGGGTTATCTTTGGGGATAACGCCGAACAAGACAGTGTCGGACTGCGGCGCCGGGGAAATGACATCATCAGTGGCATTGAATTTTGTTACAAATGACAGCATCTCCCGCACAGAGTCGTAATTGGTGTCATCGGCCCGGACAAATTTATCAATGAGCATGTTCTTAAGAATTCCCCCCCCCTCAGTGTCCTGGTGCATATTCAACAATATCTCTTTGATTTTCTCTTTGAGAAATATCGGGGTTGCCGCTGTTGTCACTATTGGCGGAACGCCGAAGTCCGGAGATTGCTCAATGATACGGATTTGCTTGACATAAGGGGATTGGTTTTTCTGCATGTAGTAGTAGATGAGGCTTTCAATCGCTGCCCCCTCCACCTCTTTTTTGGCCACCAGTTCCACCGATTTATTATGACTGTAACTGTAGATATATTTTGCAAAGAAGTCCTCGATCCGTTCACCTCTCTTGGCCAGGAGATAAACAGGATAGAGTCTGCCTGAATTCGATTTTGGATCGGTAAAGGCGAAACTTCTGCCCTTTAATTCCTCAAAACTCAGTATGTCGCTATCCTTGTGAACAATGAGAAAAGACTTATAAAATGGCTTTCCGTCCACCTGCGGCACTGCAAGCAGTTCTGCGCCGAACTTCCTTTTGTCTTCCACGTAGGGCGCCGAGCAGATAAAGGCGGCATCAACGCTTCCCTTTTCCAGCATTCTGTCCATCTCATCATAGGTCTTTCGATATTCCATCTCCACCGGCCGACCGAATTGTTCTGCAATATAATCAATAAGGTCCTGATAATAATTAACGGTGCCTACGGGGGTAATCATTGAAACAACCCCGATCCTGAGTGGTCGTTGAACGGCCTGTCCACGTTCAAGGGAGAGGAGAGATGAAAAGATGAGAAGGGGAATGAAGAGAAAGACGATCCTGCCAAACTTGCTATTCATGAAGCCACCTCTTTTTCTTTAACCTGAATTGCTAAATTCAGACCTAAGAAGTGTTACATAAAAGTAACAGTTCGTTGCTTGCCAAAGCACATAACAGACTGAAATTAATATCAATATTGATCAACAACCCATGCGCAGATGAAGAATGGCCATATTGTTACGTCGATGTAACACATAAGCCGCCTTCATAGGCGAATGATATCTGATCAAAATTCAGTTTATATTGTATTTTATTCAATGTATTCAGTTGGTTATCGTCTATATATTTATCATGGCACTTGAATTGCTATATCTTAAGATTGAAGTCAACCACAAAAACACAATAACTACTAGAGTTTATATAGCAAGGTGTATTCCACCAGTGGCAGGTAGAGATTTAAAATTATGCAACAAAAGATGACCAGAAGACAGGTAGTGAAAAAAATTGCCGCCATCACGGCAGCTGGGGCCGGCGCCGGAGTCCTTTTACCCAGCCAATCACTGGCTTTTACCAAGCTTATCGAAAGAATCATTCAAACCGAATTTGAAACTAAATATGAAGTGCTTCCTCCACTACCAAGAGTCAGTTTTGGTATGGCCATTGACCTGGGGTTGTGCATCGGTTGCAGGAGGTGCTCATATGCCTGCAAAAGGGAAAATAGTGTTCCCGACTCAATTTCCCCACCCTATATCATGCTGATGGAAGTTGACCCGATTACATTGCGCAGGGGTAGTTCCATCCTCGATGAGCGTGGCAATGGCCTGAAGAACAGACTCATGTATACCAAGCTTCGCAAGGACAAGGAGTATATGCCGTTACAATGTAACCACTGCGAGGCCCCGCCGTGCGCCAAGGTTTGCCCCACCACAGCCACCTATAAGGATAAGGATGGCATCGTTATGATCGATTATGACAAGTGCATAGGCTGCCGCTATTGCATGGTGGCGTGTCCCTACAATGCGCGAAGATTCAACTGGACCGAGCCGAAGGTGGCGGCTGAAGACATAAACCCATTAGTACCATTGCGCTACCACGGCGTTGTTGAGAAATGCACTTTCTGCGTTCATCGAACACGAAGGGGTCGGACGACCCGTTGCGTGGAAGCGTGCCCGAACAAGGCCAGGGTCTTTGGCAATCTTAATAATCCTGAAAGTAAAATTTCAAAACTCATTGAAAACGAAAAAAGTTTCCGTCTCAAGGAGGGACTCAATACCAAGCCTCAAATATGGTACCTGACACAAACGAAAAAGAAGCCCATGCGCTGGTACAAGCCGTTGCCGCCCCCGAAACATATTAGAGGATTGAGTTAATGATCGGCATCCGCAAGGGAATTGCAGATATCAAAAGCCATTTGCTTGAAGTTTACAAGGCAACAGGTAAAGGGTTCTGCCTCTTCATTATCATTCTCCTGTTCCCCATCGCCTGGGGGATGATCGTCTGGTATCACACTATAGTTGAAGGGCATCTAGGCAGCGGCATGAGTGATGTGGTGCCGTGGGGGGTGTTCATTTCCGCCTTAGCCTACTTCGTAGGTGCCAGTGCCGGGGCCACCATCGTGGGTCTGTTGATTTACGCCTTTGGTCGTACTGACTATAAGCCGATAGGGGCCATGGCCATTCTTTTCGGCCTCATTTGCATATTTGGTGCTACTCAGTTCGTAATGATGGATGTCGGGGTTCCCTGGCGAGCCCTGAAAGTCCCCTGGATCCTTCATAACCCTACTTCAATGTTTTTTATCTCATCCACGAGTTATTTCGGTTTCATGATTATTCTCACCGCTGAGCTTTACTTCTCGATAAAAGTGATCGGTACAAAACCGACTGGGTTTGACAAAAAAATGGCCAAATGGCTCGGCATTCTTGCGGTTCCTTACGCCCTTTTCGTGGTGCACACCTTTACCGGCACCATATTCGGAGTAATCAAGGCCAGGGAGATGTGGAACACCCCGCTCATACCGGTTCATTTTGTCTTGTCAGCCTTGGCTTGCGGCTTTGCCGGCGTGGCACTGGTAACCGTAATTACCGCCAAGCTGGAGAAAAGAGAAATCCTCACGGCTGCAACCTATAGCCATATGGGTCTTGTCCTGGCTGGTTTTATAACGGCGACCCTGTTTCTAGATTTCACTGATTATATCGTTCTCCTCTACAGCCAGACAGCCGAAGGTGTCGAAACCTGGCATATCATAAGCGAAAGGTACACCGGCCTGTTTATTCTCAATATCCTCGGACTGGTTGTCGCCGATGTAATCCTGATGACCAAGAGGGGCAGAACGGAAAATGGTCTGTTAATTGCCACGACCCTCACAATGCTTGCTATCGGAGCATATCGGATCACCCTGGTGTCCATTGGTCAGATCATTCCCCTCTATCCTCAATTGGGAGAGGTCCACTATGTGCCGAGCCGGGAGGAAGTGATCATGGGAGTAGGAATGTTGGCATTGATGGTTCTTCTATACTCAGTGCTTGCTAAAGCTCTTCCCATCAGAAAAAGCGTTTAGGGGCTGTTCGAAAGAGATTTTGCAATGAGACAGTGCGGTTGTTTCAGAGGCTGATCGGTAAGTTTAAATCCATCGGAGGAAAAGATGAGAAACAATTCAATGAAAAGCATTATGGCAGGGCTTTTCTGCATTCTTCTTCTGGCGGTATGGGGGTGCTCACACTCGGAAGAACAAGAGCAGAAAGGTAAGACCGAAGGAAAAGACCAGCCGCCATTATTTATTGAAAACAAACGTGAATATATCGGCTCGGAAAAATGTAAGGAATGCCATTGGCGTGAATATGATTCCTGGAAACACACACTGCATTCCAAGTTCATGCAGCTCGCCGACGAATTCACTGTCATGGGTGATTTTGAGAGAGACAATAAGTTGAAAGTAAAAGTGACACGCAAGGCCCCTACCCAGACAAGCAAGAAGACCAGCACCTCACTGAGTGAAGTTGACGGCAAGCTGATCCTTAACACATCAAGCAAACTGCCGCGCCAGCCGCTGGGCAAAGAAGTTACTACGACAATGCGGAAAAAAGGCCGGAAATATTATGTCAATACCATTGGTCCCGACTGGCAGTTTCATGATTATGAGGTCACTGCTGTTATTGGAATAAACAGGAAACAGAACTACTTGACACGGTTCCCCAATGGCGAATTACATGTTCTGCCGATTGAATGGAACCTTGAAAATCAGAAATGGAATGATTTCTACGGGATGGAAACGCATTTCCCAGGTGATGGCAGCTTCTGGAGCGACCGAGGCAGAATCTGGCAATTCAAATGCGGCAGCTGCCATGCAACGGGCATGAAAATTAATTATGACAAAGCAACGGACTCTTACGCAACGACAATGGTTGATATGGGCATAGGCTGTGAAGCGTGTCACGGTCCCGGCAGTACTCACGTCAAGGCGGCAAGCACATATTATGACTTTGAAAAGGAGACTATCGTCAATCCGGCCAAGCTGCCCTGGAAACTCAGAGCCATGGTCTGCGGGCAATGCCATAACTGGGGCGACAGCACGGCCAAGGTGGATCTGGAAGTGGCAGGCTTTCCGCAGAAATACTCTTTTCCCTACGGTTATGAGGTAGGCAAGCCTCTCTACCTTTATTTTGACGAGAAACCGAAAGAAGAGAAGATGCACCACCAGCAGTACAACGAGTGGCAGGAGAGTCCGCATGCGGAAGCTGGAGTCATGTGCACTACCTGTCACAGTGTTCACCGGGAGGGCGGCCACAAGACCCAGAACAAGTCGCAGACCAAGCTTGCGGCAGACAACCTCTGTACCAGCTGCCATACCTCTCTGCAGAAAAAAGCGGCTCACCGCATCCATACTTTTGGCAGCTGTATTTCCTGCCACATGCCTAAATCAACCGGCCATGAGCACCGTCATTCGTTTAGATTCATCTCTCCGGAGGAAAGTCTGAAGGCGGGCGGGGTCAATAAATTAATGAATTCCTGCAGTGGTTGTCATTACCACAAGGATACGCCGCTCGATGGCCTTATTGAATTTCTTGATGCGGTAAAAAAACAGGATATGCCGAAGCCCTTTTCCGCCCATTTCAGATAAATGAGAAGGGGCAGGAAATCAGTTACTCATTAACAGAGATGGAAGAGCAAACCACCAGGGTCTTTATCGGAAACACGTTAAAAACAGCGGTGTGACCTGATTATATGCGGAGGATGTGGAGACATGAGAAAGGATATCTTTATAGCCATTGTCTTTGTCGGAGTACTTTTTTCTCCCCTCTATCTGCCTTTAACTGGAGAAGCCGCTAACCGAGACTCGAAGATGTCCCCAACAACCGGCAAGACAGAATTCTTCTGCGGATATTGCCATACCTTAACCTATCCGAGAGTTATGAAAAAGGCCTATACCTCATGGAAGGCTGGAAAGCATAAAAACGTTGGATGTGTTGAATGTCATTACCCGCCGGAAAGGTTGCGTTACAAGATACCCCAGCATAGCAAGATCCCAAGGGACGAAAGGTACGCTGGCGAGAGGGGCGAATGGGGTTTTATGCGCACGGAACTGGAAGTCCTGTCCAGACTGACAACCATTTTAAACATGGAGGCTTCCGTTATCAGGACCAAGCCCAGGATCGACGACCTGAGCTGTACAACATCGAAGTGTCATGGCAATCCGAAAGACAAGTACATGACCAAGAAGATCGAGTTTACCAAATTCGAAAGGGATGACAAGTCGATTGGAATCGTTACCTTTACCCATGAAAAGCATTATGACAAAAAGAAGTGGATAGAAGGTCAGGTGGTTCACTGCACCACCTGCCATCAACGTGAGAATCAGAAGAAGCATTTCGAGGTATCCAAGGAGAAATGCTATCTCTGTCATTTCAAGAATACTGCATTCAATACAGGCCGCGCCAAGTGCGCACTCTGCCACGAAATCCCCACCAAGCCCTTGCAAACCCAGAAAAAAGAAGCAAAACCTGACGAGAAGCCGGTTACCCACAAATCCATGGAAGAGGCCAAAGTGGGATGCCAGAGCTGTCATCTGCATCTTATCCATGGCAAGGCCCTGATAAGCAGCGAAAAATGTCTCAACTGCCATGACAACGATGAGACGATTATGAAGGAGGTGGGGAATAAAAAGCTTATGCATAAAGAGCATGTTGCCGGACAAGCAGCCTCTTGTTTTAACTGTCATGAGCCCATTGTGCACAAGAAGAGGGACTTCCTGGATACCGCAAGGGAATCCTGCACGGCTTGCCATCCTGACCATCATAAATATCAGAAGCTCCTGCTGTTAGGCGCTGAAAGAGAGGGTATCCCGAAAACACCGGCACTCATGTCCAGCGTGAAAACCAACTGTTTTGGCTGTCATCTTGAGGAACGAATCGTAAAAGGGGAAAAAGTTGCGCATGGCTCCGGCAAGGCATGTGCTGCCTGCCATACCGAAAAACATGAGGGCATGGCCAAGCAATGGAAGGAAAAAATTGATGAGGAGCTGAAGGCCGCCAAAGAGATCGAGGAAGAAGCCATGGTGGCCATAAAGAATGCAGAGGACAAGCAGCCGGCGGAAAAGCTTGCTGAAGCAAGGGCAATGCTTGAACAGGGCCGGGAGAGCATGCAGCTCGTTGAGTTCGGTGGTGGTGTACATAATCAGAAATATTCTGTCATGCTGCTCGACGATGCCATGAATAATTTTGAAGACGCAATTGATTTACTGAGCGACTAGGCAGAGGCCCAAGAGAGGCATCTATGAAGAGGCCTAAGAGAGGCATCTATGACGAAGGGAGGCTATTTATGACGAAG
>JADFVM010000166.1 GCA_015222555.1 Pseudomonadota bacterium | reverse complement strand
TACTAATTCCGAAGGGATGCAAAGAGGTGTCGAGTACAGTAAGAACATTCAAGGACAGCTATTGTGACACCCTTCCGTTCCAAATCAGAGTCCAGGAGATGGGGCACGATTCAGAGTTCCACACTGACTTCTTTCACGTTCGTTCGCTGGAAGTGGAACACTATGGATTGGAGAATGCCACAGGGCACGATGTCTTGATGCCCGCTCTTGGGTATAGAGTGAGTATCGGCAAGTCAGTTATCGCATTCACAGGCGACAGCAGAATGTGTCCCGTTCTGGAGGAAGTCGTAAAAGAGGCTGACCTGGCTCTGATTGAAGCAACAGCAGGCACAAGTGTTGAAGCCGATTTGATGAAGGTACATCTCTCAGATGGCGAGGCGCAACAGCTTGGATCCTTGGCTAAGAACCACTTGCTCATACACAGAATAGCGAAGATCGAGAGTTAAAGCCAGACAAAGGTATGCTATAGCATTGGGAAGAACGTGTGTCATCATTGTCTTCGTCTTCGTCCTCGTCCCTCGTCCTCGATACAAATCCGATTTACGAGTACGAATAGGATCCGGTTTGATCCCAGCCCTGAACCTCTGAAATCCGAACTTTCCAACCTCTGAACCCTGCCTGCCCTCCGACATGTCCCGTCGTAGCTCGAAGAGCGAAGTCGGAAGCCTGAAAGGCGAAGGGGGGAACCTCTGAAACCTTCTTTTTAAATTTTACATTAATAATTCCGGCACTCATCGAATCTGGGGATTCAAGGGTTGAGTCCGTCCAAAATTGGCCAAAAATAGTGTAATTCTCATCAATTTAATAGGTGATCGCATCTACTCCCCTCTTTTTGCAACCATTCACAACTCTTTCTGCTATACCACATTCCCAAAGCACCATAATATGGGTGCCCCATTTTTTCTTGACATACAAGCCTGCTTCCGCTATATTTCTTCTCCGAAAAAGCAATGTCTTATCTCTTATCTCTATCTCTTCTTATCTCTGATTTGTCTCTATCCGAATTGATTTTAAGGCATTAAAAAAATAACAGTTTTCAATTCGATTCTAAATCGTTCGACAAGCTTTAAGAACTAACGCAACCTTAACCCTAACATTGCAAACCTAATTCACTAAAACCGCTGAGCTCGAGCCGTAGCGCACCATCTGCAACCGTGCTAGATTAGGACAGGATCACTTACTGTACTGTAAATAAGGTACGATCCCGCCCCAACGGGAGGCACTGTGTTGCGCTTTTTCTTCGTTAACCGTCTGCAACATTGGGGGTAATGCCGAGACTCCAGGGCTTGATTACGCCCTTTAAACCTATTAACCTTTTTTTAATAAGGAGGTCACCATGAAGAAAAAAGTATATTTCGTTTTGTCATTTGTCCTGGCCCTGGTCTTGTTGACCAGCCCTGTCACAGCCAAAGAGATCAAGGTCCTTTCCCAGTTTCCCATGAGCGGGCCTGTGGGATCCCTGCCGGAATTTGGATGGGGATACATAGATGGCATGAACTGGGTCAATGGTGAGGGCGGCGGCGTCAACGGTAAAAAAATCACCTGGTA
>JADFVM010000165.1 GCA_015222555.1 Pseudomonadota bacterium | reverse complement strand
ATGCCTGCGAAGCTTGAATTCACCCCCTCCTTAATCCTCCCCCCTCAAGGGGGAGGAGATGGCTTTGAATAACAGATACCACGCCTTGCAGGCGGGGAGCATTACTATTTTTAAACTGAGAATTTCTTGCTGAATATCCTTTCTATAGGTTTTGCGGGTTTTTTAGGCGCCTTATCACGCTATTATATCTCCGGATGGGTTTATGCGCTTTGTGGCAGTAAGTTTCCCTACGGGACCTTAGCTGTTAATGTCCTGGGATCATTAATCCTCGGCTTTATTTATACCCTTACTCTCGACAGGGCCGTGCTCTCTCCCGAATTAAGAGTTGCAATTACCGTCGGCTTTTTAGGTTCCCTGACAACGTTTTCAACATTCAGCCTTGAGACCTATAATTTGATTTATGAAGGTAGCTATATTCTCTCCATTGTCAATGTTGCAGTGAACATTATTTTAAGTCTTGCCGCCGTCATTGCAGGCATTGCGCTGGCAAAAACCTTTTGATGATATACAGGTGAGTGATCATGATTGAAAACCAGAAGCTAGTAAGAATATTTATCAGTGAGTCCGGCAAGTGGAAAAATGAACCGCTCTATATGGCAATAATCAATTTATGCAGAGAAAAAGGTATTAAAGGCTCAACCGCCATTCGGGGCATCGCCGGCTATGGTTTACATAACAAGCTGCATACGGGAAGAGTTTTGAGACTTTCAGGTGACCTGCCCCTGGTGGTAGAGATCGTCGATTCTGAAGAAAAGATTGAAGCAATCCTGCCGGCCATTGATGATATGCTTGATGGAGGTCTGATTACCTTAGAAAATATTGAGGTTTTTCGACAGGACAGGGAGGGGAATAACGCTTAATTTTATAGTGCTGATTCCTTGAGAATCTCTTTCACCGTTTCAATATCTTCATCCTCAACGATCAGTGTGGCCTGGAGCTTAGCACCTTCCTTATCTGATTTTTTCATCCCCTTCATCAATGAAGAGACTGTCTTCCCTGATTTGATTGAAGAAAGCTTTTTGAGTGGAATGGCAATGATGACCTTTTTTGCATCTATATGGACCAGCTTTTCCACAATGACAGGGGCGATATTTTCAAGGTCTCTTGCTTTAAAGCGTGAAGAGTCTCCCAAACCGACCATCATGATTTTACCACCCTTTATTCTGCCTTGAGGTACAACGAGTGTGGTCTCACCTTTGTCACCGCTTACCATCTCTGATTCCAGCAGTTTTGAGATGCTGCCGTTCATCCGCCAGTCTACAAGGCCTGATGCACCTTTAAGCGGCTTTTCATCGCTAAAAAAAAGGAGAACAACGGCGTCTGTTTCAAACTTGTCCACATCTTTTGACGATACTTTGAATTTCATAAAGGACCTTAATCCTCTGCCAGTGGGGCTCTTTTTGTCTTTTTGTCACCCTGCCAGTTTCTATACACTCTGTCCAGTATGCCATTGATAAAGGCGCCTGAATCTTCAGTGCCATATTTTTTGCCGAGTTCAATCGCCTCATTGAGGGTTACTTTAGAGGGTATGTCCTCTCTATATCGAAGTTCATAAACCGCCAGGCGAAGGATGTTTCTGTCCGTTACAGTCATTCTGCTAAGCTTCCAGTGTTCGGACTGGTTTTCTATCAAGGTATCAATGTCAGCAACATATTCGAATATACCTCTCGCTAATCCCTCGGCAAAATCCCAGGAATCTTTTTTTACATCAAAGTTATGTTTAAAGAGTTCCAGTGCGGCATCCGGAGGATGACCGGTGACATCAACCTGATAAAGAATTTGAAGGGCTATTTCTCTGCCCCGGTGTCGTGCTCCCATGGGTTCAGATTTCCTTGATGAGGTTGGCCATTTCAATGGCAGATGTGGCCGCCTCAAAGCCTTTGTTGCCTGCTTTTGTTCCGGCCCTTTCTATGGCTTGCTCCAGATTGTCTGTTGTGATAACGCCAAAGGAGACGGGAATACCTGTTTCAAGAGAAACCTGAGCGACTCCCTTGGAGACTTCAGAGGCAACATAGTCAAAGTGAGGCGTATCTCCTCGAATAACTGCGCCGAGACAGATTATGGCATCAAACTTTTTCTTCTCAGCCAGTTTTTTTGATATGAGCGGGATTTCAAAGGCTCCCGGTACTCTTGCTACCTGTACCGCTTTTTCATCGCCATCATGCCTTTTAATGGCATCGAGGGCGCCTTCAAGAAGTCGTTCACCAATAAAACCATTAAACCTGCTCAATACGATTGCTATTTTAAGGCCTTTGGCATTTAAATTTCCTTCCACAGATTTTACCATCTAATCCTCCTTTTGTTTTCCTCCATTTAGAGGTTTAAAAGATGACCCATTTTCTTTCTTTTGGTTTCAAGATACTTTACATTATTCTTTGTGGGGACCATCTGAATGGGCACCCTCTCAACAACTTCAAGACCGTAACCATTCAGCCCGACGATCTTTTTCGGATTGTTGGTCATGAGCTTAATCTTTTTTACACCCAGGTCAACAAGAATCTGGGCACCAAGACCGTAATCCCTGAGGTCGGATTTGAAACCCAGCGCCTCATTGGCCTCTACCGTATCCTTTCCCTCATCCTGAAGGGCATAGGCTTTTAGCTTGTTGGCCAGTCCGATACCTCGTCCCTCCTGATGCATATAAACGATGATTCCCTTTCCTTCATCCTGGATCATCTTCATTGCAGCTTGCAGTTGTGGCCCGCAGTCACACCTTAATGAGCCAAAAACATCGCCTGTGAGACATTCTGAATGGACTCTCACCAGCATCGCTTCGTCGGGATTGATCTCTCCTTTAACCAGTGCAAGGTGCTCATGGACATCAACCTGGTTTTCATAGGCAATAGCCTTGAAATCGCCACCGTAAAATGTGGGCATATGAGTCTCAGCGGCCCGCTGGACAAGGATTTCCTTGAACATTCTATACTTGATGACGTCCGTTGTTGTTACGATCTTGAGGCCGTGCTCCTTGGCAAACTTTTCAAGGTCGGGCATTCTGGCCATCGTCCCGTCGTCATTCATTATCTCGCAGATAACGCCGGCCGGTTTGAGTCCGGCACATCGTGCGAGATCCACAGACCCTTCCGTCTGCCCCGCTCTTACCAGCACGCCGCCTGCTTTTGCCCTGAGGGGAAAAATGTGTCCCGGTTTTGAAAGATCTTCGGCCTTGGCATCGTCAGCGATGGCGGTAAGAATCGTCGTTGCCCTGTCGGCAGCCGATATCCCCGTTGTGACACCGCGTTTGGCCTCGATGGATACCGTAAAGGCTGTCTTGAAGTTTGAGGTGTTGTCAGACACCATGAGGGGAAGCTCGAGTTCATCGGCCTTTTTTTCTGTCAGGGACAGACAGATGAGTCCTCTGCCGAAGCGGGCCATAAAGTTGATCGCTTCAGGTGTAACTTTTTCAGCAGCAATGATAACATCACCTTCATTTTCTCTGTCTGCTTCATCAACGAGGATGAGCATCTTGCCCTGTCGAAGGTCTTCGAGGGCATCTTCTATTTTAGCTATGGAAGGCATGTTGTTCTCCTTTATTCAGATTAAGCAAATCCACTTTTTTGAAGAAGGTCCATGGTGACTTTTTCAGCATTTTCGCCAGGAATCAACTTCTCCACATATTTTCCTATAATATCCGTTTCTATATTTACCTGACTGCCCGGCTTGATCTCTCCCAGTGTGGTCAACTCAAGCGTATGGGGAATAATATTGAGCGTAAAAAAATCATTGCCCACACTATTCACGGTGAGGCTGATGCCGTCAACGGTAACAGAGCCTTTTTTTACAATATATTTAAGTTCTTTCTCTTCGAGGGCAATCTCAATATAGAGAGACTCACCCCTCTTTTCTATTTTTTTAACCGTGCCCGGTCCATCGATGTGTCCCGTCACTAGATGGCCGCCCAGTCTGTCTCCCAGTTTGAGAGCTCTTTCAAGGTTAACTTCAGATCCTGATTTAAGCTTTCCCAGATTTGTTCTACTCAGTGTCTCTTTTGATACATCGGCGCTGAACGTTGTTTTTTCAATTTTTGTTGCCGTAAGACAGATACCGTTGACTGAAATGGAATCCCCCACCTTGTCAGAGCTGAGGTCAAAAGGCGCTTCAATGGTTACGGTGAAGCCACTGCTTCCATTTCCCAGACTTTTTACCTTGCCTTTTCCTTCAACGATACCAGTAAACATTTGTTGCTATATACCCCAAGTTAATGCTTAAAAAGCCTGTCATATAGGCGAGGTCTGATCGAACATGCTTTGCCATAAAACCTTACTTTTCTTTGCCGGCCTTTATACCCGTAGTGGTGAAAGAAAAGTAAGCAAAAGAAAGGCCGCCCACAACTTGGCCTTCGGCTCCCCTCGCTCCCGTAGTTGCCTTCGGCGGGGACAAAAACTCGATTCGCTCAAACAGCTTGTCCCCTTATTCCTCAGTCAACTGCTCCGCTCGGCTGCGTTGAACGGGAATAATAGCACATCATTTCAGGACTGCTCAAAGGCACATTCTTTGGTATGCTTATCTACGGCCTATTAATATACCCTTCCACAAGAAAGTCTTCGCCAAATTTTCTGATGGTCATATCCCTAATAGCAATCGCCTCCGACAGTGACTCAATGCCTGAACCGCCAATGACATTCACGGAATCCGAGCCGCCTAAAATCTTGGGTGCGTAATAGAGGGCAACTTTATCGACAACACCCTCCTTGAGGGCCGAGGCGTTGATGAGACTGCCCCCTTCAATTATTACTGAGCTGATTTCCATCTCACCCAGTCTTTTCAGGAGCGGCCTGAATGGAACAAGCCCGTCTCCAGTGTCAAAGACCAATGCGGTAACACCCAGTTTAACAAGCTTTTCAATCTTGTCCTTTGATGCTGACTGGGTCGTTGCAATGATTACCTTGGCTTCAGACTCACAACTTAGCGCCTTTGCCTTAAGCGATATTTCAAGTTTCTCGTCCAGAATAATCCGGACAGGGTCTTTCCCTTTTCCTTTGCGGAGCCTTGTTGTTAATGAGGGATCATCTTTATTAACGGTTCTGATTCCCACTAATATGGCATCGGTTCTACTCCGCATGAGATGGACATGATGCCTCGACTTTTCGCCTGTAATCCACTTGGAGGTGCCTGTTTTTGTTGCAATATGTCCGTCCAGGGTTGTGGCCGCCTTTAAAGTAACAAAGGGCACACCCTTAGTTATATACTTTATGAAGACTTCGTTGAGCCTGCGGGCTTCTTTTTCAAGAATTCCAACCCTTACTTCAATTCCAACCTCTTTGAGGCGTTTTATCCCTTGCCCGGCCACTTGCGGATTAGGATCTTTCATAGCGATGAAAACCCTTTTAATTCCCGCCTTGATAACAGCCTCAACACAGGGAGGCGTTCTGCCGAAGTGGCTGCATGGTTCCAGGTTGATATAAAGGTCTGCGCCTTTTGCCGCACATCCCGCAGCGGCTAGAGCGTTGATCTCTCCATGGGCCTCGCCGGCCTTCTTATGATAACCCTCACCAACAATTGTCCCGTTTTTTACTATGACAGCGCCCACCATGGGGTTGGGAGAGGTTTTACCCAGGCCTTTCGCTGCCAGCCTTAAGGCCCGTTTAATATAATTTTCGGCATTCACTTCACTTTGCATCAATGGGCCTCTACAGCAAATGATGAATTTTATACCAAATAGCTGGAAAAGACAAGGTGTTTAGGGTTTTCTGGGACTTGTCAGATGTTGAAAAAGGGGCTTAAAATGTTTAACAAAGTATGTCCTTTAGGCGGGGTTAGCGTACACAGGCTTTGCAATAAAAACCTTACTTTTCTTTGCCGGCCTTTATACCCGTAGTGGTGAAAGAAAAGTAAACAAAAGAAAGGCCGCCCACAACTTGGCCTATGGCTTCCCTCACTCCCGCAGATGCCTTCGGCGGGTACAAAAACTCGCTTCGCTCAAACAGTTTGTCCCCTTATCCCTCAATCAACTGCTCCGCTCGGCTGCGTTGAACGGGAACGATAAGAATCACTTTTAAGATCATTCAAGACTATGTCCTTTGGGTGTGGTTGCTTACTTACATGCGTAATTTTTTCACATAGGTGTTGTCATGATAAATCCATGATGATACTATTTATCATTATGAATGATAGAGCGATAAAATTTATGACCAAGCCCCTTAAAGTTATCCCTCCCTGGATGCAGGGCGCGGGCCTGGGCCTCTTTCTTGGCCATGTGGTAGAGAACAGCCCTGATTTTAAAGAAAGGCTTGAAGAGATAGATGACAAATATTTCCTCTTTGTAGCCACAGATGTAGAACAACAGTTTTACCTTCATATCAAGGATAATGCTATCAAGGTCAAACTGCATCATCCCGATCCTCCCAACGTGACTATGAAGGGTGAATTTTCTATTTTAATGGGTCTCATGACACGGAAGGTTGATCCCGACACAGTATTTTTTTCCAGAAAGCTGGAGATCTCAGGCGATACGGCGACAGCGCTCTGTTTTAAAAACATATTGGACAGTATTGAGTAGGAGGATAAATCATGGTTCTTCTGGAATTCAGCATGACACCCCTTGATAAAGGCGAAAGTGTGAGCAAATATGTATCGCGCTCGCTGGATATAATCGACAAAAGCGGACTGCCCTATAAACTGAATCCCATGGGAACGGTTTTGGAAGGGGAGTGGGATGATGTCTTCGGTGTTGTCAGGCAGTGTTATGAAAGAATGAATGAAGACTGCAACCGTATTTCCGTAGCCATAAAGGTTGATGCCAGAAAAGGGGGCGGGGGACGGTTGGAGTCGAAGATTAAGAGTGTTGAATCGAAGGTAGGGAAGGAACTCAGGAAATAAATATATTATGGTAGGGTGCGTTATCCGCACCACATTTATTCACCGTACTTCAAACCGTTGCTTTGCTTTTTTACTCCCTCACCCCAACCCTGTGTATAGATCCCCTTTGATATATAGCGATGAAAAGCTTCTATAACTTTCATCTAACTATTTTAAATAGGAGGAGATTTTTTTATTAAGTATTGTCCCTTTGCCTGCATTCAAGTTTGAAGTGTAATCGCTAAACAAAGAGGGGTATTAGTTGAAACGTAGTGACATTATTCTGGCGTAATGAAATGTTCTTGCAGGAAGAACATTTCGAGACATGATACTCAACTGAAATGATTATAGAGAGGATACACGAATTCAACCCATCCCTAATTGCCACTCCTGCTA
Source organism: Pseudomonadota bacterium (assembly GCA_015222555.1). GTDB lineage: Bacteria > Desulfobacterota > JADFVX01 > JADFVX01 > JADFVX01 > JADFVM01. Next base: position 14,002 of record JADFVM010000165.1, on the reverse strand, counting down.
TTATAAATAAGCCCAGCATTTTCGAGGTAGTCTGTTAAAACTTTCACCGCCTCATCACGGCAGACATCCTTAATAACATCTATCCCCCGACTCTTCAAGGCCTTGCTCCAGTTCTCCATTTTCGGGCCTTCATCAAAACCTATCCTTCGTGCATCTTCATCCCTGGCACCGCATACAAGTTGTCGTACACCGGACCAGGGAATGGCGCCAAAGCACATGGCGCAAGGTTCCGTGCTGGCCACCAGTTCATACCTCGGCATCCCTTCGCCACCCAGATCATATTGACCAACCATGAGCTGAGCCAGGATGATGGCGACCACCTCTGCATGAAAGATGGACACATTGGACGACTCCACCAGATTTACTCCAGGCGCAAGCAGTCGCTTTGTTTCCATGTCAAAAATGCCGGCGCCAAAAGGCCCCCCTGTGCCGTTGACAACATTGAGACGCGACAGCTCAACAACGAGCTTCATGCGATCTTCAACGGCAGGATAGATCTTCCCAGGATCTGAAATATATTCTTCCAGCCAGTGCGGCAGTTTTAAATCAAATTTAGGATAAATCCTATCCCCTCTCTTTGATATTTTGGAATCAGTCCTTATCTTTCCTGTCTTCATCTTCAGAGGATGTATCTTCATATTCTCTCATCAGTTCTTCTTCCCTGTCATCAAGCGGTTTTTTTGCAGACTCTTCTTCAACTGCTGCATGACGGGTCGGCTCCCCATCGATAGACGTTTTAACGCCATCAACAACCTTTTTAAATTCCGCGAGCGCCTTTCCCAGTGTTTTTGCTAGCTCAGGTAATTTGTCGGGGCCAATTACCAAAAGCGCCACACCCATTATCATTATGATTTCCGTAAGACCTATTCCAAACATGAAATACCTTTGTTAGCTGTTTTTAAAGAGACATTTTAAACGGTCATTGCGAGGAGCGCTGGCGACGTGGCAATCTTACTTTATTAAATAGATTGCTTCGTCCCGGCACTCATGATGACAGCTCTTAGAGTTGAAGGTGGTCTCTTTTCTATCATTTAAAGTTAAATGATAGAAGTTATATTTGTAGAAGTCAATAAGAGTTGTGGGAAAGAGATGGTGAAATTAACTGGCTGTTACCCAAGTCAAATTCACCCTTCGACTAGCTCTGACTAAGCATGAAACAGGCTATGTAATAATCTACTGCTTAATGCCCGGCGCCGAAATATTGAAACCCGTTTTTTCTCGTCTCATCAACCTCAACAGAATATAACTCCACCTGTGTAATGTGAGGCTTCAGGCGTTTCCATATCTCTTGAATGAACATCTCAGTTGTTAGGATGGAGAGGTGACTAAGTTCGATGTTTAGGTTTCTGTGGTCAAGGGGGTCGATAACATATTTACGGACGATTTTATCCAGTTCGGCAACGTCAGTCACCATTCCAGTGACGGCATCGATGGGGCCTTTTACGGTAACCCTGATAATGTAATTATGGCCATGGCCTGCCACCTGTCCGCACTTCCCGTATGTTTTTTTGTTTTCTTCTTCGCTAAGAAAAGGCGACTTCAGGTAATGGGCGGCGCTGAGCTGATACACCCTGGTGAGATTGACCTGTCTATTCTCCATAAAATTCGGCGTATAAGAAGGGGTCCTCGTGGAGGCGGACTCTATGAAGTGAGCAGCCGTCGATTGCATCGACCAGAGAATCCCAGATGTAGAGGACCAGGTTTTCTGTCGTTGGTATCTTGTCTTTAAATTCAGGTATGTCCAGATTAAGGAATTTATGGTCCATAGTTTCTACGACGACATCCTTAAGGATTTTATCAATATCGGTGAGGTTCATCACCATGCCTGTCTGAGGATTAACATCTCCCTTAACAGTGACCTCGAGAATGTAATTGTGACCGTGACCGTGAGGGTAACTGCACTTGCCGAAGAGTTTTAAGTTCTCCTCTTCTGACTTCTCGTCAATGTAGTAGCGGTGAGAGGCGCAGAATTCAACTTTTCTTGTGAGATAGACCATTAGTTCTTATTGTTTATTTAGGGTGAATTATTGTTTCAACTGTCTTACTTTGATACCTGAATGATTTCTTTTGTTCCTTTTTGCACCTACATTTCTTTTTTCAGAGCTGCAACAGCTTTCATCATCCGATGGCGGGCCTCACTGATAATAGCTTCCGGCTTGAGAATGACTGCCACAAAATAACCGTCTTTCACTGGCCCCAGCAGGACATTATAATTTTCCATCTTGATTGTCACACTTTCTACCTTTTCATTTTTGAGGGCCTTTTTTGCGTCATTGATGAGCTCTAATATAACGCATTTATGTGCACCAACAACTTTCAGGTGAAACAATTCATCTTCTGTTGTGTATTGATCGACGGCTTCCCCTTCCCAATCAACGAATATTGCACCGGTGGCACCTCGGGTGCTTCCAACCAGTTCTTTCATGATTGATCTGAAAGGCATACTTTCGTCCCTCCGCTTTATGTTGCGTTATTAATTATCAAAACATTCATCAGGTATCGCCCCTTTCTTTTCCAGAGCGATTCCAAACTTCGGCTGGTCCTTCAGTAAGTTCAGTGCAACAGATCCCTGTTATGCGATTATATCGAAGTATGCGCCCTTCGACAAGCTCAGATACTGTTTTGTAGAAGTGTTAATAGGGTTGAACAAGGACGCCTATTTTAATTCAACTGAACGGAGACAAATTTGGATACACCCGGATCCTCCATTGTGATCCCGTAAAGCGTATCTCCGATTGAGATGGAATTCTTGTTGTGAGTAATCATGATGATTTGTGAAACTTTTGATATCTCTTTTACAAGGTCGTTGAACCGGCCAACATTTGCATCATCAAGCGGCGCATCTACCTCGTCAAGTAGGCAGAATGGGCTTGGTTTTACCAGGAAAATGGAAAATATGAGAGTGATGGCTGTGAGAGCCTTTTCCCCGCCTGAAAGCAGGTTAAGGTTCTGGAGCTTTTTCCCCGGTGGTTGGGCCACGATTTCCACACCCGTTTCCAGAAGGTCCTCTTCATCTGTGAGAATGATCTTGGCTTTTCCACCTCGAAAGAGTTTCGGGAAGAGCTCCTGAAACTTAACGTTGATTTCATCAAAGGCCTCCTTGAATCGGGTCCTCGATGTACGGTTTATCTTGCTGATGGCTCTTTTCAGAGATTCAATAGCATCCAGCAGATCCTTTTCCTGTTCTTCAAGAAAGGAAAACCTTTCCATGTTTTCCTTGTGCTCTTCCAGTGCCGTCAAGTTAACTTCACCCATCTCTTCTATGTTACGGTTTAGCGATTCAAGCTTTTCCCCATCGCCTTCCTGCGGCAGAGGGATTGAACTGTGTTCTTTAATTAGATCAACATTATATCTTTGGCCAATGCCTTCAAGGAGATGCCTTATCTCCATCTCCTGCTCGGCAATGGTCACTTTCAAGCCGGCCGTATTCTTGCTGATGTCATCATGTGAGCGATAGAGTTCCCTCACTTCGGTTTCCAGGTTTCTGATCTCGGTGGCAACACCGTCATAGGTGTTTTTTCTGTCGTTAAGGCATTTTTTCAACTCTTCATGCTGAAAAAGCAAACGGTCCAGAGTAAGCTTCGCTTCTGAAAAATCTTTGCTGATCAGGCCTGCCTGTTCTTTTCCTGAAAGGAGGGCTTTTTCATCACGTTCCAGAAGCCTTACCGTTTCAGCCTTGGAACTGGAAAGGGCATTAAGTTCTCTTTCCAGGTTCTCTCTTCTCTCTCTCCATGAAGCGCCTATAACTCTCAGTTCGGTGAGCTGTTCCTTAACTTTTTCCAACCTTTCTCTGGCAGAGGCGATCTCTTCATTCGCCTCATTGATTCCCTTTGTTTTGATTATCTCCTCATCTTCATAGGAGGAAGATTTCTTTTTTGATGAAAGAATTTCATTCTCAAATTCTTTCATTTCTGAAAGGAGTTGTTCTTCTTCCAGGGTGATGACTCTAACAGTGCCGGATTCCCGCTCCACTTCTTTTTCCGCGCTTGCCTTGTCTTTTTCGAGGTTGGCAATCTCCATATCTTTTGCAAACTCTTTGCGCTTCAATTCATCAAGCCCCTGCTCTGCAATTTCCCTTTGTGCAATAAGTGCCTCTCTTTCCTTGACGGCCCTTTTATGTTCTACTTCCTTGATTTTGAGGCCTGATGAAAGTTCCTTAATTTCTCTTTCTCTTTTCAGAAGGTCAAAGCCGCCTGCTTCACCTTTTCCCCCTGTAATACCGCCACTTTCTTCAATCAGCTCTCCGTCAAAGGTGACTATTGATCCACGAAAACCTTTGTCCCATTGACTGAGTCCTTCCTTCAAATCCGACACAAGAAGAACATTATGAAAAAGAGGACTCAGTGATTCTTCATAGCCTTTCTTTATTCCGATTTTTGACGCCAGTGGAATACCCTCACCGTCCCAGGTCAGGGCGTTGCAGGGCCTTGCCTTGCCGGCAGGCGCGAGGAATGTTCCTCTCCCTGTGCCACCTTTTTTAAGATAGCTAATCGCTTCCAGGCCCTTTTCGCGGTCTTTGACGAGAATATATTGAAGCTTCCTGTCTAAAACAGCCCCAACGGCAATTTCAAAGTCCTTCGGAACATCAAGGAAATCGGCAACGATGCCGATGACTCCGTCTGTCAGCGGTGACGAATTATGTCTCTGCATGATCGACTGAACACCTGTCTGCAGACCTTCAAAACTGTTTTTCAGTTCCTTGAGAGAATGCAGCTTGGAGGACGTTTTGTGGAGCTCTTCCTGCAGGGTTTTAATGCTTTCATCTTTCTCCTCGGTCTTCATTCTGAGATTGGAAAGTTTTTCTAGTTCCGTGGATTTTGAACCACCAATGGATGTTTTTTCTACATGGAGATCCTGGAGTTTGGACTCAAATTCAGAAAGCCGCCGGCTTCCCTTTTTAAGGGAGGTCTGGGCTGTTTCTTTCTCCGCTTTTTTCCTCTCCAGTCGTTTACCGAGATCGTCAAGCCTTTCCTTCAGGTGGGTGAGGGAGTTTTGCAGGTTTGATTTCATGGTGACAATGTGAACCAGTTCGCCCTTCGCCTTCTCCAGTGCACCTTCCTTTGCTAGAAAGGCGCCTGTTAATTCATTAAACTCGGCTTCCACATTCTGGATGTTAGTGGCTTCAAGGGCCTCTTTTTCAGTCAGTTCATTAAGCTCAGCATTTAACGAATCAATTTTTTCGTCAAGAACGGACAGTCGGCTTTTCAGCCTATCAATTTCTTCGCTGTATCTAAGATCATCCTCCGTTAAGCGGCCTCTTTCTTTAACAAAAAAACTGATTTTCTGCTCAAACTCGACAATCTGGTTGGATGTTCGATGCGCTTTTTCCTGCTCTTCTTTCAGAACCTCTTCTGCCTCAAGGGCTTTTATTTTGTTCTCTTCCAGCAACCTGTCTTTTTGGGCAATGGCTGCCGTCAGGGCTGATTCTTCATCGGATTGGGCATTGAGATTACTAATCTCCTGGTTTAAAAGTTCCTGGATATGAGAATATTTTTGAGACGCCATGGATAGTTCCAGTGATCTCATCTCTTCGCGGAGGGCCTTGTATTTTTCCGCCTTTTTTGCCTGTCTTTCAAGGGCATTGATCTGACGTTTAACTTCCCTGATAACATCTCTCACTCTCAGAAGGTTCTGCTCGGTGGCTTCCACCTTTCGCATGGCGGCTGTTTTTTTCGCTTTATATTTTGTAATTCCCGCCGCTTCTTCAATGATCGTTCGGCGCTCTTCGGGCTTCATGGTGACAACGGCACCGATTTTACCCTGTTCTACAATAGAATAGGCCTTGGATCCCACACCGGTGCCCATAAATAGCTCGCTAATGTCTTTCAATCTTGAAGGGATTTTGTTGATGTAATATTCACTTTCACCGGATCTGAAAAGGCGGCGTGAAATGGTGATATCGCTATACTCGGCATACTCTGCAGGTGCCAGGCCGTCACTGTTGTCAAAGGTCAGTGACACTTCCGCCATGCCCACCGGCTTTCTTGCTTCACTGCCATTAAAGATAATATCTTCCATCAGCTTTCCTCTGAGATGTTTTGCGCTTTGTTCTCCCAGCACCCATCTCACAGCATCGACGACATTACTTTTTCCGCAGCCGTTAGGGCCGACAACGGTGATAATCCCTGGAGGAAAGGACATTTCTACTTTATCGACAAAGGATTTAAAGCCTTGTATTTCAACTTTTTTTATTTTCATTGTTACCCTCTGTCTGCAAAATGAATTTTATGGCCTGTTTTGGGTGCTAAGAATATCAAAGGGCAAATGCTTTGTAAAGAAAAAATATACAATAGAGAGGGTAGTGGGTTGTGCGCACCACAATATATGGTGCAGATACTGTAAGTGTTGGTTTGCAATAGATATTCTGGGCATTGTGCCCGGAAGGTATCGGTTCTTGACCGCCAATTATATTAAGGATAATATTGAATTGGATAAAAAAGTAGTTTTGGGGAGGTAAATTTAATTGGTAAAATGCATTGATAATGAAATTCTGACTGAAACGTCAGAAAGGGCGAAAGGCTCGCCAAGGCTCCGGATGAACTATAATTTTCATGAGCTGTCCGATCCCGTTCAAAGAATGTTAAATGCAATTGAGCCGGAAAGTTATATAAGCCCCCACAGGCATTCTGAGCCTGAAAAGATGGAACTTTTCCTCGTTCTAAGGGGCAGGGGGGCCGTCATTATCTTTGATGATGCGGGTAGAGTCACAGACACGTATATCCTTGAAGTGGGAGGAGATACCCTTGGCGTCGAGATCCCTCCAGGTGTGTGGCATAGCATCCTCTCTTTGGAAGAAGGCACCGTTTTTTTTGAAGTTAAAGATGGACCCTACATTGCAGCGACCGATAAGGACTTTGCTCCCTGGGCGCCGGCGCCTGGTGATGAAAGTGTGCAATCTTATCTGAAGGAATTGGAGGATATGGTTGAGTGATGTCGACCTCCCCTGTATCCCCTCCTTGGCAAGGAGGGGAAGAGCGAAGCGAAGGGGAGGTTCTCGAGAATGAATTCAATTGTACGAAATTATGCCTATGAAGCTGAGTGAAAATGCCAAAAAAATCCTCGAGGGACGCTATCTTTTAAAAGATAGGGGCGGTAATGTTGTCGAGTCACCGGAAGGGCTTTTCCATCGAGTTGCGAGGACTGTCGTCGAGGCGGAGCGACTTTATGACAGAGATGCTGACCTGTCCCGAAATGAATCTGAGTTTTACCGCTTAATGAGTGAACTCAAATTTCTCCCCAACTCGCCTACTTTGATGAATGCAGGCAAAAAAAGGGGGCAACTTGCAGCCTGTTTTGTCCTCCCCGTTGAGGATTCTCTCGACAAGATTTTTGACTCAGTCAAGAATGCGGCCCTCATCCATAAAAGCGGCGGTGGAACAGGTTTTTCTTTCTCAAGACTAAGACCAAAAAATGACCCCGTGCAGACAACCCATGGTATTTCAAGCGGTCCTATCTCCTTCATGGAGGTTTTTAATTCGGCCACAGAGGCGATTAAACAGGGGGGGGCACGACGGGGGGCCAATATGGGTGTGCTCAGGGTGGATCACCCTGACATCATAGACTTTATCCGTTTAAAAGAGACACCTGGCAAAATGAGCAATTTCAACCTCTCTGTGGGCATTACTGATCAATTCATGGAGGCCGTCAAAAAGGACGCCGGCTATGAACTTATTAATCCTAGGACAGGTGAGGTGTCGGGCAAGATCAAAGCGGGGGAGCTCTTTGATCTTATGGCTGAGAAGGCATGGGCGTCGGGCGAACCCGGCATATTGTTTCTTGACAGGATTAATGCTGCGAATCCGACGCCGCAGCTTGGAGAGATGGAGAGTACAAACCCCTGCGGTGAACAGCCACTACTGCCTTATGAGTCGTGCAACCTTGGTTCTATTAACCTTTCAAAGTTTGTCGAGAAAGGTGACATATTATGGGATGATCTTGCAATCACTGTTGATGCATCCGTCCGTTTTCTCGATAACATCATCGATGTTAATCATTATCCCCTGAAAGAGACAGATGAAATAACAAAGGCAAATCGAAAAATCGGTCTTGGTGTCATGGGGTTTGCCGATTTTCTCATCAAACTTGGAATCCCTTATGATTCGGAAGAGGCCGTCAAAATGGGTAGCAAGGCAATGTCCTTTATCCAGATGAAAGGGAAAGAGGCATCTATAAAACTTGCCGGAACACGTGGTCCTTTCCCAAATTATTCTGAGAGTATTTTTTCTAAACGGGATGAGCCAAAGATAAGAAATGCCACAGTGACAACGGTGGCGCCTACAGGAACGATCTCGCTCATTGCGGACTGCTCAAGCGGTATTGAGCCTCTATTCAGTGTTGCCTATAAGAGGACGGTTATGGAGGGCCTTGAGCTTCCAGTCATCCACCCCCTTTTTGTCGAGCTGGCAAAGGAGGAAGGTTTTTACAGTGAAACACTGATGAATGAAGTCATTCGGAGAGGTTCAATTCAGGAGATAGCCGGGGTGCCGGAAAAAATAAAGCGTCTTTTTGTGACTTCCAAAGATATTGATTTCAGATGGCATGTTAAGATGCAGGCCGCCTTCCAGAACTATGCCGATAATGCCGTGTCCAAGACGATTAACTTTTTTGAGGATTTAACTGTCGATGACGTGAAGGAGGCCTTTTTTATGGCCCATGAATTGGGCTGTAAAGGATTGACCCTTTACCGTTATGGCAGCCGGGGTGATCAGCCCTTAAACATTTGCGATTACTGCAAGGGGAGACGGTATGGAGAGCTCTGAGATAGGGGGTGATGCTAAGTCACAAACTGAGGCCGCTCCCCGATTATTTATTGATGCCGATGGCTTTCCAAATATTGATCTTTCCCTGGAAATTGCTAAGAATAATCATATAGACGTTGTTCTTGTGGGAAACTACACACAAAACCTGAGCCGCTTTGAAGGCAGGCAAGGGGTGGAAATTATGGAAGTGGCAGAGGGCAGCGATGCCGCTGACTTTTCCATCATCTCTGCTGTTAAGAAGGGGGACATGCTTCTTACCGGGGATATCGGGCTTGCTTCAGTTGTTCTTGCCGCCGGTGTGAAAGTGCTTGATTCAAGAGGGAATGAGTATCGGGCGGAAACGATAGATTATCGGCTGCATAAGAGGCATGAAGGAAAGAAGCGAAGACGAGGTGGGGGGAGAACAAAGGGGCCGCGTAAATTGACTAGCGATGACATTGAAAAGTTTGAGAATAAGTTGAACCGCCTGATTGACATGGCAAGCCCTTCGACAAGCTCAGGGTGACAGTTATTTCAAAGAATTTCGACAAGCTCAGTGCGACAAATCACAGTTATGCTGAGCCAGTCGAAGCATGATGCCAAGCCTACAGCCCCAACTCATCACTGATAGACTGCATTGCTCCAAGCGCAAGTCCGGCAAACTCATTAAGCGGAATGCCAATCTTCTCGCACTCCATGATAATCTCTCTATTAACAGAAGCGGCAAAGCCCTTTTCCTTCATCCTTTTAACAATTGATTTTGGCTTGACGCTGGCCAGTTTTTTGTCAGGGTAAACCAGGGCTGTTGCCGTGATGAGGCCCGTGATGGTTTCTCCGGCGGCCAGGGTATGATGGAATTTTGTCGTGCGCTTTTGATTGTGGGCCAGTTCATTGTGAAGCATAACCGCTTCTACTATCTGCAGGTCAATATTCTCTTTTGCAAGAATCTTGACCGCTTTTATGCCATGTACTGAAAGGTCAGCATTTGTGATCTCTACATCAATGTCATGAAGAAGTCCGGCCATGGCCCATTTTTCTTCATCTTGCCCAAGATGTTTTGCCATTGCACGAAGTACAGCCTCAGCTGCCAGACAGTGCTTTACCATGTTGGGACTTTTAATATATTTATTAAGCAGTTCCAGCGCTTTGTTGCGTGTAATTCCTGTGGACATCTTTTTAACCCTTATTTAGCTTGAAAGATAAGCAGTCCTGATGTGAATACAAGTATATAGAGTATAAGGAAAACCTTATGCATTTCCACATGAATATTTCGCCTTCTCGTAAGGCCGGACCACATCTGAAGAAACATGAGGATAGCTGTTATGGATGCAATTACTCGATGACTCAGAACTACCGATTTGTTAAGTAGTATGCATAACAATAATATTTTTATCCTTTTATTGTAAGATGGCGCAAGCTTTTTTTTTGATAGGATGTTTCCTTTGGATGATTTGATGGGTAACATACTTATTGAAGCATATAAGCAATTATGGTACAAAAAAGATCAATGATAATTATACTCAAACAAACAAAAGGCAGGCAATGAAAGAGTATCTTGATTTAATGCAGCATGTACTGGATAAGGGCGTTTCCAAAGAAGACCGCACCGGTACGGGAACGCTTAGCGTTTTTGGTTATCAAATGCGATTTGATCTGAAGGAAGGCTTCCCCTTGGTGACGACGAAGAAACTTCACCTGCGATCAATAACCCATGAGCTTTTATGGTTCTTAAAGGGAGAAACCAATATAAAATACCTTCGTGACAACGGCGTCTCGATCTGGGATGAATGGGCCGATGAAAAGGGTGAATTGGGGCCAGTTTACGGTTACCAATGGCGGTCCTGGCCGACGCCTGATGGCAGGCACATAGATCAGATAAGTCAGGTCGTTGATCAACTCAAAAACAGCCCTGATTCCAGGCGCATCATCGTCAGCGCCTGGAACGTTGCTGAAATCGAAAAAATGGCCTTGCCTCCCTGCCATGCCTTTTTCCAATTCTACGTGGCCAATGGTCGGCTCTCCTGTCAGCTCTATCAGCGCAGTGCCGACATTTTTCTTGGTGTTCCCTTTAATATTGCCTCCTATGCTTTGTTGACTTTGATGATGGCCCAGGTCGTTGGACTTGAACCCGGTGACTTTGTGCATACCTTTGGTGACGCACATCTCTATAAAAACCATCTTGAACAGACCGAACTTCAGTTGTCGAGAAAACCCTACCCATTGCCTGCAATGAAGCTGAATCCTGAAGTGAAATCCATCTTTGACTTTAAATTTGAAGATGTTGAGCTTGTAAATTATGAGTGCCATCCACATATCAAGGGTGCGGTGGCCATCTGATGATTATATCTCTAATCGCTGCAATGAATGATGACCGCGTCATCGGTATTAATAACGAGCTTCCATGGAAGCTTCCGGCAGATATGAAATGGTTTCGGGAAAAGACGATGGGTAAGCCGATCATCATGGGGCGAAAGACATTTGAATCTTTTGGTGGAAAGCCCTTGCCGGGGCGTACAAATATTGTTATTACGGGGAACGAAAATTATTCTGTCGAAGGCACTGTCACAGTACACAGCATTGATGAAGGGATAGCCGCTGCAGGTGATGTTGATGAAGTCATGATCATTGGCGGCGCTTCTTTTTATGAACAGATGCTGCCCAGGGCTGACCGTTTTTATTTAACCCTTGTGCATGGAAAATTTGATGGCGATACGTGTTTTCCTGAATTTGATATGAATCTGTGGCGGGAAGTGGAACACATTGACTGTGAGGCAGATGATAAGAATGCTTATCCCTGTAGTTTTATTGTGCTGGAGAGGGAAAATAGTAAGTGATGCTCCCCGCCTATCCCTTCACGGGGACTGGGGCATCTGTTATTCAAAAACATCTCCTCCCTCTTGATGGGGGAGGATTATAATGTAGGTTGGGTTAGCGGAGCGCAACCCGACATTCTTTAGATGTTTTGTTGGATTAGGCTATCGAAAATCCAACCTACGGGACTATTTAAATAACTCCTTATACTTCTCATACCCTTCTTTTCCCAAATCTTCTTTAGGCACAAATCTGAGTGAGGCAGAATTGATACAATACCTCATCCCCGTCGGTTTTGGCCCGTCATTGAAAACATGTCCCAGATGCGAATCGGCATTTTTACTCCGGACTTCAGTTCTCACCGTGAAGAGTTTACGGTCTTGTTTTTCTGTTACATTCTCCCCTTCCAGAGGTTTTGTAAAACTCGGCCATCCTGTGCCTGACTTGAATTTGTCCAGTGAACTGAAAAGCGGCTCACCCGATACAATGTCAACGTAGATGCCTTCTTCCTTATTATCCCAGTATTCATTTTGAAAGGCCCTTTCCGTGCCGTTTTCCCGGGTGACGGCATATTGAAGGGGTGACAGTTTTTTCTTCAACTCTTCATCGGATGGTTTGTTGTAGCTGTTTTTTTTCTCCACTTCCTTCTCCCACACTTTTTCGATGTATTTGTCACGGCCTGAGCCATATCTATAATATTTATATCTGATCGGGTTTTTATTGTAATAATCCTGATGGTAGTCCTCAGCATTATAAAACTTCTCAAATTTAGTTATCTCCGTCACAATCGGTTTGCTGTAACGCCCCGATTCGTCCAGGTTTGCCTTTGAAAGCTCGGCCTCACGCTTCTGCTCTTCATTATGATAGAAAATGCCTGAACGATATTGAGATCCCCTGTCTACAAAAGAGCCACCGCCATCAGTGGGATCTATCTGCCGCCAGAAAACATTGAGCAGTTCTTGATATGATATCTTATGGGGATCATAAAAAACCTGAATGGCTTCAGTATGACCGGTAGTCCCGGCAGACACCTCTTCGTATGCCGGATCTGTTTTGTGTCCACCCGTATAGCCGGAGACGACGTTGCCGACACCCTCCAGTTTTTCAAAGGGAGGTTCCATACACCAGAAACAACCTCCTGCAAATGTCGCAACTTCCAGCTTATCATTACTCATTGTAATCCTCTCCCTATTGTCTTTTTGCCCCGCACTTAAAAAGCCGGTCAGGCTAATAAATAATGCGATTACGATAAAGATTGTTTTTTTCATGGCTCAGCCTCTCGTCTTGTGAATTAGTTGTTAACTTCATCTTCTTATTTTTAGATAATAATCCTTTCTTAGGGGTTCAATTTATTTAATCCTTAAAAACCCCGTCCTATGAGGCTCTTCAAAACAGGAAGGTCCACTTATGGCTTTTTAACCATTCCATGATTTGCTATAGTTGGTATTATTCTGTCTGTTACTTAAATGACTGTTTTGCTGGAGAGGTATGAAACGAATCCTGGTCACAGGTGCAACGGGTCAGATTGGATCTGAATTAACTCTTGTGCTGCGTGATAAATACGGTGCTCACAATGTGGTTGCCGCAGGCCACAAGAGAAAACCAAATCGAAATATGGCTGAATCAGGTCCTTTCTGCACCATAGAAGTGACTGACTATAAATCTGTTGAAAAAGTTGTTAAAGCATATGACATTCATACTATTTATCATTTGGCTGCTGTCCTTTCATCTGCTGCGGAATCCAAGCCTCAGCTTGCCTGGCATATCAATATGGATGGGCTCATGACGATCCTGGAAATTGCCAGAAAATATGACTGTTCTGTGTTCACCCCAAGCTCCATCGGAGCATTTGGCCCTTCCACCCCTCCGGACAATACACCTCAGGATACCATTCAGCGGCCAAACACAATGTACGGTATAAGCAAGGTCTCCGGGGAATTGCTTTGCGATTATTATTACGAAAAATATGGCGTCGATACACGGGGCCTTCGTTATCCCGGCCTTATATCTCATGAAACACTTCCCGGAGGAGGCACGACTGACTATGCTGTGGAGATATTTTATGGCGCTATCAAGAATAAAAAATACCAATGTTTTTTAAAGGCAGGCACAAGGCTCGACATGATGTATATGCCTGATGCGATAAGAGCCGCCATGGAACTCATGGAAGCGGATTCCGGTCGGCTCAAACATAGAAATGCATTTAATGTCACAGCGATGAGTTTCTCCCCGGAAGATATCTGTGCTTCAATTAAAGAACAGATTCCTGATTTCAAAATGATCTATCAAGTTGATCCCCTGAGACAGGCCATTGCAGATTCCTGGCCGCATAAAATGGATGATAGGGCCGCCCGCTCAGAATGGGGTTGGAAGGCTGAATATGACCTTTCGGCCATGACGAAGGAGATGATCGTGAAGCTAAGACAGAAGCTCAAAATGTAAAAAAGGAGGTT
>JADFVM010000164.1 GCA_015222555.1 Pseudomonadota bacterium | reverse complement strand
TGGTAATGTATTCGGTTCCCGGTAGAGTTGGCCGGAACTGCCATTTGATTAGTGGTGAATGGTAGGCAACGAACCAGGTTGTCAAGGAGGTATCGCCTAGCATGAGTTCACCGCCGGAGAGGGAGAACTGCCGGGAGTTGTCGGAATTAATTCCCTCTGCCCAAACCCAGGCCGGCGGGAAGATTACCCCCCAGTTTGATTCCTGGTGCGCGAAACCGGAGCCGCTGACCGTATCGCCTCCCTCGTCCAGCAAGGTGTAGGTATAGGTGGCATCAGAACCGAGCGAGTAGACAAACCAGTGCAGGGGAACAAAGGGCAGGAACTCAACGAGCCCTTCAGGACCCAACCATGGAATAGTGCTGTTATACGGCAGGCGCGGCCCAAGTGAGGCGTCGACATCTATCCCGCCAGGGATTGATACGTAGATATATTCATTGGTGATGAAACCATTTTCTTTCGAATGCCAGAAGAACTTCTCCCAGTATGGCGATTCCGGGTCCTCAAGCACCGAAGCGCGGTTGCTCCAGAAGGCTGTCTTTTCCGGAAAAGCTTCATAGACCTTTGTCAGACCGTGGTCGCAGATGATTACCGCAAGATAGCCCGGCAGATAAAAATCATCCGATATTGTCGTGCCCGGCAGATACTGCGTGGCGCCAACAACGGCAATGGAAGCGCCGCTTGCATCGGTGATTCGGGTGTACCACCCCTGAAACCACGGCCCCTCGGCATCAGCGGCATTGGTGAAAAAGGCGCCTGATTCTGGAGCATCGCCTTTATCGCCAAGCAGTTCCCGGGCGGTCCGGGCGAGGATCTTGTCCCGGAGATTTTTGTTGGTAATGTCAGGCAGCTTTTCAGCGGAATTTGACCTGGCTATAAACTTCGACAAGGCATGGCCCGAGAGCCCCTTGCCGGGCGGAATTTGTCCAGGAGTCATTTCATTTTCCGCCAGCGCCGTCGTGCTGAGCAGGATGGCAAGAAGGCAGGCAATAAAGGCAATACCGAATTTCTCTGCGCTCTGTCTCATGATCGTTCCTCCAACCCAACCCACTATTGTGAAAACATTTTTTCATGATGTCAACGTCCTCGATATACTCTTACCAGAGGCAGGGGCATTATATGAGAGTGATTAGCAACCAAACTGCAAACTGATTGAGAGGTTCAGAATGAACGAACCTTCCAAATCCCTCCATACTTGATTCTTGTTATTCGCTAACTTTTAGTATGGATCTTGAGGGGATGGATTGTCAAATTTAAAAAGTGATGTTGAGTAGAGATGAAAAATTAGATTATACTTGGGTGAGGTTCGTGTGTTTGGCAGATGAGGGGATGGGTTGTAAGCAGGCCATGAAAGTACTCTCAAAAGAGAGTGAGATATCGATAGAGACATTTTTCCTCTTTTTCACGACACAATGAAAATTCTTTGACCTGCAGCTTTCATTGGAGTTCCATCGGCTATGTAAAGAAATTGGTTAAATCGGAAAATCGGGGCAAGGAATAACAAGCTGGAGATGAAAGCCATATATTATGCACGATATTAGTTACACCCATCAGCACGAACTGGATGAAGGTGATTTCTCGGAATGCTGCAAGGATTGCCTGTCCAGCGTGGATATCATAAAACCCCATATAATGGCGTTTGCTACGCGGATTAAAAG
>JADFVM010000163.1 GCA_015222555.1 Pseudomonadota bacterium | reverse complement strand
TTATCGGAAATTCTAACATAAACTTGGTGCCTTTTGGACGATTATCTCTCACCCGGATAGAACCTTTATGATCTTTCATAATCGTATCCACGATGGCCAGGCCAAGACCTGTGCCACCACGTTTCGTTGAGAAATAAGGTTCAAAAAGCCTTGCCTTATTTTTATCCTCGATTCCCTGACCATTATCGGCAACTTCCACCCGCACAAGATCGCTCTCCTTCTTATAGCTTCCCGAAACGTCAATCACTCCATCACCATTTAATGCTTCAACGGCATTTTCCAGCAGATTGATAAATACCCGCTTTATCTGATTTCTATCCAGGTTTAATGTTGGCAAGTCCTCATCCATATGTGACCGGATTTCAATATCTTTATGGGCTTCCTTATAAAGCGACACAGCCTCCTGAACAATATCTCCAATGTTTGAGGGAACAGGTGTTGCCGCCGGAAGCCTGGCAAAGCTTGAAAATTCATTAACAAGTTCTTTCAACTCATCCACCTGTCTGATAATAGTAGACGTACATTCCGTGAAGATACCCTCTGAATCATCGACCTTATCACCGAATTTTTTCCTTAATCTTTGTGCCGACAATTGAATCGGGGTAAGCGGGTTTTTAATTTCATGGGCAATCCGTCTTGCAACCTCCCGCCAGGTAGCCGCCCTTTGCCCTTTGATCAATTCCGTTAAGTCATCAAAAACAAGCACCATGCCCAGGTAGTTATTCTTTTCATCTCTCAATACGGAAAGGCTAACAAGGAGAGTTACATTCTCACCCCGAAGGCTCAGATTTGTTTCTTTTTCAATTGTTCCTCCCGCTGCAAAGGCGTCTTTCACAAGATTCTTGATTAAGTCCAGATAACTTTTATCCGCCACTTCCTTGTAACTCTTACCAAGAATATCTTCCCCCTTAACGCCTATCATCTGTTCTGCAGACTGGTTAATCGTACTGATCTTACCCAGCTTATCGACAGAGATAACGCCTGCCGCCACACCTTTTAAAATGATTTCAATATATCTCCGTCTATTTTCAAGGTCGAGATTTGTTGTTTCCAGAGTGCTCTTGCTCACCTTCAGGTCCTTCGTCATTGCGTTAAATGAGCTTACCAGTGTTCCGATCTCATCTCCCGATTCCAGGTCAATGGTGAAGTCCAGGTTCCCATTGGCAACCTCCTCAGTCCCTTCTGCAAGCTGCTGAATCGGAATAGTAATATCTTTGGCCAGGTAAAGGCCAAACCAGATTGCGGCAAAAATGATAATGAGGGTCACCATAAGCAGCGTCATGAGATAATTTATTTTGATTGGGTTCTTAACTATTTTAAGCTGCTTATATTCCTGGAAGGCATCACGTATGTCTGACATTTTAGATACAATGTTGTGTGGGATGTAATAACTGACAACAGTGGCGCCAACGACGTCATCTTCCTTCCATGTGGAAAAAATGGGCGCAACACCCCTGATGACATCGCCCTGACCAACAGACTGTATGACGGAGTTTTTCTTCCCCAGGAGACCGTCACTGACAAGGGAAGACTCAGTAAAAGAAAATATTTCCTTTGACAGGTCGGGGTGGATGACCTTGACCAGTTCCTCCTTTTGTGTGGAGAAAACTTCCACACTTCCCAGGTTATACTCCACGGCTTTTGCTTTTAGATACCATCTTAGGCTGTTGAGCCTCTTTTTGTTGATCAGCTTTCTTTCCTTTATTTTTTTGCTTACCTGAACGGCCTGATAGATAGCACCGGCGGACCTGTCGTCATAGTAGCTCTGGGAGATGTCAAGGGCCTCTTTTAAAGAGCTCTCAATCGGTACGGTGAACCAGTTTTCGATGCTGTCCGAGATAAAGGCAACGGAAAAGGAAAAAAGCAAAAGGGTGGGGATGAGAGAGAGGGAAACAAATGCCGC
>JADFVM010000162.1 GCA_015222555.1 Pseudomonadota bacterium | reverse complement strand
CTATAATCACCAGAGAAAGAAGTTAAGAAAGAAGGTTAACATGTATTTAGCAGGAAAAAGGGGGGAAGAAAACCCGCAGGAACGAAAAACAATTCTATCGAAGTAAATGGAATTATTCAACATCATTATACTTAACCGGTCCTGCCGTCAATTATGACACTTTTAAAACGACGCCTGGCGCCAGACTATTCAACACTTGATTAGCAATCTTTACCCGCTTTTTAATTTGAAAGCCCTCTCTAAATAGCTCGATACATGCTGCGACAGCCTCACTATTGTACCATTTGCCTGCTTTTCTCGAGAGAGAATCCATCGCCTCCTGCAAAGATATAGCCGGGCGGTAAGGGCGGTGGGAGGTCATGGCATCCATTACATCGGCAACACAGACAAAGCCCGTCTCCCCTGCCTTAAAAACAGCCGGATTGGAGGCGATACGATTGGTGGGTCCCCATGGCACGGCAGGGAAAGAGAGGGAAAGAGGGTCAAGCTTGCAGATGTGCATTTAGCGATTCAAGTCCATCATCAATGGAGGCAATGGGAAAAGAGTGACACACACCGACTTTATTGGATTATACTGTCGCGAATCTAACCTGCAGAGTGTTAGAAACCTGTTAGAAGATTCCATAAAAAAAGGGCTCGCATTAACTGCGAACCCTTAGATTTACTTGGTAGCGGGGGCTGGATTTGAACCAACGACCTTCGGGTTATGAGCCCGACGAGCTACCAGACTGCTCCACCCCGCGATGAACTGGTTATCTTATGACATTTAAGCTTGAATGTCAAGGAGTTTTGCAATCTACTCTTTAAGCAATTCTACAAGCTCTGCCGAAGCGTGATACAAGCTTGACACAGCAATCTCTTGCTTAAGAATATTTTACCAGTATCTCTCTCTATGGAGCGTACCTATTTCCTTTTTAACATCGGGAGTAAAACCCCTTGATAGCAGAATTTTAGTGGTCTCATCAACCATCAACGGATTACCACATAGAAATATATCAAAGTTTTCAGGCGTCAGATCGAGGCCTGTTTTTTCTTCCAGAATCCCAGATTTGGTGATTGGCTGTATCAGCCCTGTCAAGCCGTTCCAGGTCGGGTCTTTAGCAGGGTCCGTAATGGTAGGGAGATAAATAAACCTTTCTGTCAGTCTGTCCATTGTTGCCAGTTCATCCCTGTAACCCAGGTCCCAGGAGCAGCTCGCCCCATGAAGGACAGCAAACTTTCTCTTTTTTTGCAGGTGAAATTCTGATCGGATCATGCTCATATAAGGCGCCAAACCAGTGCCTGTGGCGATGAAAATCACATTCTTGTGTTCCGGGATTTCATCAAGTGTAAACATTCCCACGGCCTTGGGTCCCATGAAGAGTTTCGAGCCCTGTTTCAGCGTGAATAACCGCGGCGTTAACTGCCCGTTCCTCACCATGGAGATGTAAAATTCAATGTACTCCTTATCAACACTTGATGATGAGATGGAATAAACCCTTCTGACAAGGCACTCCCTCTTATAGATAGTTGGGTCCGGCTCCGACTCCTTTACTCTAGGCTCTGAGCTTGAAAGACCTAGTGCAATGTACTGTCCCGGCGTAAAAGCCGGGGCCTCGCCATCAGGCCGCACCCTAAGAGTCATTAATCCTGGCGTCATTAATATCTTTTGAATAACCGTCGCGTTATATTCATCAGCACTCATATAAGCCCCTCCTCTTTTAGTTCAAGACTACCATTAATCTAGCGGATGTCAACAAAGCCTCATTTTCTCTGAAATTATCAATTTTCCCTATCCTTAAGATGTATGGTCCCTGAGAAAGATTCGCCGTCAAATTTAGACCTGGATGATTAAACCGACAAGTAAAAAGAAAGTTTTGATATCGGTCTTGTCAGGGCAGGGGCACGATTACCCTGACATGGAAAGTGAACAGATTGTGGCAATCAACTTTCCTGAGATAAACAATTTTATGAACATTGGAGACAATGGAGCTTAAGTTTCCATGCAGTGAACGCAACGCAAGGTTTCAGGCACGATCATCAACCTCTTTAGCGGAATCGGCTCTTCACATTCAACGCATATTCCGAAATCGACACTATCGATCCTTTTCAGGGCCGATTCCAGTTTTGTGAGCCTCGTCTGCGCAGAGCGAAGGTTTGATTCACAGATTCCTTTGTTACCGATCATCTCCATACGGGTCAATCGGCCAATGGCAGCATCGGGTGGAATCGGTTTGATGGAGTCCCTCAGAGCATCAACATCTGCCTTCAAAATTTCCATGTCAGCCGCTATTTTCTCCTTCAGCCTATGTCTCTCGGCTTCAGTCATCTCACTTTACCTGCCAGTCTATATTTTTTTTCATACCTTATGTGATAGATATTAATCCTGAAACAGAATATTTTCAATACTATTTAAATCATTTCCATATAAATAGGAGTGCAATTAATAAGCGATATAACTTGCAAAAAAGTCTGGTTTGGTTATTATTAATAGTATGAAAGAAGCTTTATTATACGATAAATTGGAGAAGGATAGGGTCTACTGTTACCTTTGTCAGTTTCATTGCAAAATTGCAGAGGGCAAAAGAGGCATTTGCGGTGTCAGGGAAAACAGGGGTGGGACGCTCTATACTCTTGTCTATGACCGAATAGTCTCACGGGCAGTCGATCCTATTGAAAAAAAACCGCTATTTAACTTCATGCCCGGCTCCACCTCTTACTCCATTGCCACAGTGGGCTGCAACTTCAGGTGTCTCCACTGCCAAAACTATGAAATATCCCAGATGCCACGACATAAAGAGGCGAGAATTGTAGGTGAAAAAGTCACTCCTGCAGAAATTGTGGCAGAAGCAAAAAAATATAACTGCAAATCAATCTCATATACCTATACGGAACCGACTATTTTTTTTGAGCTTGCCTATGACACGGCAAAACTTGCTCACCATGAGGGGATAAAAAATGTCTTTGTGTCAAACGGGTATATGACGAAAGAAATGCTAGACATGATCGATGGCTATCTGGACGGGATTAATGTAGACCTCAAAGCCTTTACGGAGGAACACTATAAAAAAGTCTGTGGCGCAAAACTTCAAGGTGTTCTGGATTCCCTCAAATATATTAAGAAGCTCGGAATATGGCTCGAGGTAACAACACTGGTCATCCCGGGCTACAACGATTCTGATGAGAGTTTTCAAAATATTGCTCAATTCATAAAAAATGAACTGGGTGAAGAAGTTCCATGGCACGTTACCGCCTTTTATCCTACCTATAAACTGCTCGATGCCCCAAGAACTTCCGCCGAAACACTGAGAAGAGCCCGAAACATAGGTCAAAGGGCCGGATTAAGATATGTTTATGAAGGGAACATCCCAGGTGAGGGAGGCGAAAACACTTACTGCTATAACTGCGGAGAAATCCTTATAGAACGCTATGGGTACAGGATTATCAAGAACTCTGTTATAAACAACTGCTGTCCAGCATGTAACTCACAGATAGATGGAATAGATATTGCTTAATATTAAAAACATCCTATCTTAAGGAGACATTAGTTTCATGCGTGGAGCAATGCAGCAGATTGATGCTGTTGCCAAAATAAATAAACAGATTCAGCTTGAATTAATGGCTTCATCGATTTATGGCCACCTTCAGGCCCATGCCGATAATGAAGAGCTGAAGGAACTCTGGAAGAAACTTGCTATTCATGAGAAGTATCATGCAGCAACACTGGAAAGGCTGAGAGATACGCTTAGCAGAGAGACCCTGACAATTGAAACATTTGCCATTAATCCGGGAAAGATTGATGAACTTTTAAATGAGCTGGATAATATCATTCATGAAATAAAGGGGCGCATATCTTCCAGCCGGGCTTTTGAGATCGCCCTCTTCCTTGAGTTCTCCGAATTAAATGCTCTTTTCTTCAGCTCAAATGACATTGGAAAAGATAATACTTCCGTCTACATTCATAGTATGGGAGAAGGAACAAAGAGGCATCTCACTCTCCTCTATGAAGGGGTGAAAAAATATTTAGAGCCAAACAACCAGACACCCCATCTCCAGAAATTTTACGAGAAGGGGATTATCAGTCGCAACGAGTTAGAACTATAAGCATCTCTATCCCCCCACTTGCTCTTTAGACCACTTTTCCATATGAGCGACAGCCCTTTCTACAGCTATGGCCTTCCTTTCAGCCTTTTTTAATTTCTTCTTACCAGCGCTTTCCACCTTAGGCAGGAGGCCGAAATTTATATTCATGGGTTGAAAACTCTTATTTTCACTGCTTGTAATATGCCTGACTAAGGCGCCTATGGCCGTGAACGGCGGGGGAATAAGGGGAGATTCCCCCTTTGCCATGAAAGAGCTGTTGATTCCGGCCAAAATCCCCATGGCTGCCGATTCTATGTACCCTTCCACGCCTGTTATCTGTCCCGCAAAAAGCAGGGAAGGTCTCTCTTTTAACTGCAGAGTAGGCAGCAGGTGGGTTGGTGAATTTATATAGGTGTTTCTATGCATGCTCCCAAGCCTCAAAAATTCGGCCCTTTCAAGGCCGGGGATCAGCCTCAGAACCCTCTTCTGCTCAGGATAGGTCAGTCTCGTCTGAAAACCGACCATATTAAAGATGCTTGCACTTTGATTCTCCTGCCTTAGCTGAACAACGGCGTAGGCCTGTTCTCCCGTCCTCGGGTCAACAAGCCCTACCGGCTTCATTGGCCCAAAAGAAAGCGTATCAACGCCTCTTCCCGCCATCACTTCAATGGGCATACAGCCCTCAAAAAAGATCTCCTTTTCGAAATCTTTCACCTTAACTTTGTCCCCTTTCAAAAGTTCATCAACAAAATTATAATAGGTCTCTTTGTCCATGGGACAGTTGATGTAATCATCACCACCCTTTCCATATCTGGAACCTCTATAAGCGATGTCAAAATTAATGGAGTCAACATCTACCGTGGGAGCTATGGCATCGTAAAAATAAAGGTAATCTTCTCCGACCAATCGTCCGATAGCCTCTGCAAATGCATCTGAAGTGAGAGGCCCCGTTGCAATAACGGTAATATTAGTTTCATCTTCCAAAGGCAGATCGACAATCTCTTCCCTGACGATTTCAATATTTCCGTGTCCTTCAATGGATGACGAAATATAGTCAGAAAAAGCCTCTCTGTCGACGGCCAGCGCCGAACCGGCCGGCACCTGAGTCGCTTCAGCAGCCTTGACAATTAACGAATTAAGTATCCGCATTTCTTCTTTCAACAAGCCCGGGGCACTGTATGCATCGTTGGAACGCAGTGAGTTGCTGCATACCAGCTCTCCAAGACCTTCACTTGTATGGGCAGCTGAAAACCTGACCGGCTTCATTTCATAGAGGGTGACATTGACACCTCTGTTAGCCGCATACCAGGCAGCTTCAGAGCCGGCAAGGCCCCCGCCGATAATTTTTAACTCTTTCAACTTAAACCTCTTTGTTGTGGGATGATAAATATTTTAAGGATAGATATTGCGTTTGATATGAGTCAAGTTACTTGAAGATCATTTACCGCTACACAGGATTATAAAAGATCGGCAATAACCCCCTTAAGTTAATTCCCGGGG
>JADFVM010000161.1 GCA_015222555.1 Pseudomonadota bacterium | reverse complement strand
TTAATCCCCCGAATGTAGCGGCGCTGGCATCCCACATGGCATTAACCAGGTCAGGATGGGTGTAATCGACTCCGGTATCGATAACAGCTACGACGACAGTGGCATTGCCTATCGCAAGATCCCACGCTTCCGGCGCATCTACATCATTATCGGCAGTGGTATTTCCGGCATTGTTTGCATAGCTGAGAAATGAAGAAGCGCTCAGGTCCTGCCCCGTATCGTGCATTCCCCACATAAGGTTGGGAATGCTCTGAAAATAGGTATCGGTGGGATCCAACATGGGATATCTATAATAGTTGGGAGAGACATCTTGAACTGCCGGGTCTGCCTGGTATGATTCCATCGCTTCGGCAACCTTTAAACCCTCTTTTAATTTGACCTTGTAAAAGTCAGACCCTTTTGGAGATTTGCCAAGGAAGGATTCCTTTCGTGCAAGCGCTCTATTTGTATTGGAGATGGCAGTTCTTGTCAGCCTCGGTTTTAAGGAAATCAACACTTCTCCAGGCACATATTGAGGCATTTTCCTGCCTTCAGATGGCTTCATGAATGCAGAAGACGATCCCCCTATAGACAACAGAAAGATGATAACTAGAAAAACAGGCCACAATTTGACGGCTTTATTTAGATTATCTTTCATAAAATATTTCCCCTTCCATTAAGTCTTAGGCGAACCAGAACTAGTCCTTCCCGTCTACCCTTGGTCTGAACTTAAACCTCCGCCTGTTAGGTGATGCATGCTCGACCTCTTCGTATCTTTTCAACTTTTCCACCATTTCTTCAACTGGCATATTATTAGCCCCTTTAAGAAGCCACATGTCCCCTTTCCCAAGAGATTCCTTGCTTAGCATGCCTAATTCTTTAAGAATAGCATTGATACGCACTTGTGATGTTCCTTCCCTAAAGTTGACTAGCACCTCCCCCGGGACATAGGAAGGGGGGGACTCCTTACCACCTGACATTTCACCTTGACCATCAGACAATATAGGCGCAGCAGCATCAGCTTTTACGTTGTCATTACCGGAAGTGTTGCATGCCAACAACAAAAACAACAAGAATGATGATAGAAGGAGTTTCATGATAATATAATTATATACATTAATTAGTTCTTAACTTATTAGTCAAGGAATGGAAACGTGTAAATAAGACTATGATCATCACTGTCTATTGATGTCAGTCTTGTAATCAATGTGTAAAAAAAGTAAGACAGCTGAGGTGGGCTAAAAAATTTACCTTTTACTGAATGTGTATTTATCCAGAAATTTCATCATGTTTTCCTTATCCACCCCTTTGTCTCTGGCGAGATTTTCCAGTGTTTGCTGAGACACATCTTTTGACTTCAGCTGTGTTTCCAGTTCTGAAGCGAATGAAAGAAGTTTTTTATAATCTTTGTCAATGTTCACCAATGACGCCTCAATGGCATCAACCATGGAGTTAAAGTCATCAGCCACATCATGAAAATCATCACCTTTTCTAAGACGAATCCTCCTGCTGAAATCTCCACTCCTTACATCCCTGGCCAATCTGGTAAAAAGAAAAGTAGGTCCTGCTATCTTATGGGTAATGAAGAGGGTATATATTCCACATAAAATGATAATTGCTACAATTCCAACCCAGAGATTGCCATGAAGCAATAGTATTACATCTGCCGCAGCGGCCTGTTCCTGTAGGGGAATGTCTGAATAAAGGGCCATAAAATAAGGTGCAAAAATGGCGGCAAGAAGGATAGCTGAATAAGAAGTGAGAAGTAAAATGGTGAGAAGCGCATATTTAATTTGAACTTTTTTGTTAATAAGATAATTTTTTCTTCTATACTTTGCCATAATATACCTAATAGCTTATACTGTTTGGTGTCAGTGTAATTACTGTATTACTACTATCTTTAGCTTCTGCGATAAGTTCATATGAATTGCCCGCCAGCAGGTTATAACTATTCCAGGCATTTATTTTTTCGTTAACAGCAGAAACACTTGCCGACAGAAGAACCAGGTTGCCGCTACCGTCTGTAAATGCAGGGAAATTTATTATGCCGGGGTAGCGCCCATTATCATTATTGTAGAGTTCCAAATCATGTTTAATGACATCCATAGTCGCCACAGAAGAAATTAGCTTGGCTCGATCCACATATTTCATGTAGGTAGGGATAGCAATGGCAGCAAGAATTGCTATAATGCCAACAACAATGAGCAGCTCTATAAGAGTAAAACCCTTACTGTTTTTTGTATTTAAGTGCATCGCCATCGTTATGTTACCCGACAATTGTTAATAGTTTCCCCTCGACATTTTCTCATACTGTCTTCGAAAGAAATCTCTGTCGAGAAAAAAGCTATAAAAAATCAGGAATCCTCTCCCCGTTAACAAGGTCTTTAAAGGTCTCTCTATCCCTGATGACTTCAAAGCTGTCACCCTTAACCATCACCTCGGCAGCCCTTACCCGTGAGTTGTAATTCGATGACATGGTAAACCCGTATGCGCCGGCGCTCATAACTGCTAAAAGGTCACCCTGTTTGAAAGGTGGCAGTTCACGGTCTTTTGCTAAAAAGTCCCCCGACTCACAAATAGGCCCCACCACATCGGACACAATCATAGGTTCCTTATTTTTTCTTACAGGCACGACCTTCTGGTACGAGCCATACAAAGAGGGTCTGGCAAGGTCATTCATGGCGGCATCAGCAATGATGAAATTTTTCTCCTCCCCCCTTTTTGTATAGAGGACTTTGGATACAAGTATTCCGGCATTGCCAACTATGACTCTTCCGGGCTCAAAGACAAGCGTAAGATCAAGTTCTTTGGCTTCTTCTATAATCGCCTTACCGTATTCTGTGGGATGGGGAGGCGCCTCTTCGTCATAGGTTATGCCGAGACCACCGCCCAGATCAAGATATTTTATATCAATACCTTCCTCTCTCAGCTCTAAAATGAGCGCTTTTACTTTTTTTAAAGCGTCTATGAAAGGCTGGACCTGGGTCAGCTGTGAACCGATATGACAATCAACACCCACTATCTGGATGTTTTCCAGTGATGCCGCAAAGTGATATTCATTAAGGGCCTCTCTGACGGGAATGCCGAACTTGTTCTGCTTCAAGCCGGTGGAAATATACGGGTGGGTCTTGGGGTCAACGTCAGGATTGACTCTTAAGGCAACCCTGGCTTTCTTTCCCATTTTACCGGCGACACAGTTAAGGCGCTCCAGCTCTTGATGTGACTCCACATTAAACATGAGGATATCCTCTTTCAGGGCATATTCCATTTCATCTTCCCGCTTACCCACACCTGAATAAACAATTTTTCCAGGATCAACACCGGCTTTTATGGCCCTGAATAGCTCACCACCGGAAACAATATCCGCCCCTCCGCCCAATTGGGAAAAAAGCCTTAATACGGCCAGGTTGGAATTTGCTTTAACAGAATATGAAACAATATGTGGCACCTCTGCAAAGGCGTGATCAAAGGCTTCAAAATGTCGTATCAAAGTCGCGTGACTGTATAGAAAAAATGGTGTTCCAACTTCATCTGAGATTTTTTTGACCTCCACGTCTTCGCAATAAAGGTCGTCCTCTTTATAACTGAAATGGTGCACTTTCCCTCCTGATTATCTAGTTAAGATTAGTTACATAGGGCCTTAACAATAAAAAATTCGCTATAAGATCAAGACAGGCAGTAACCATTTAATGTAGCGAAATATATTATAATACTTACCTATAGTCAAATTATTCCTAACCCAATTCTTTACTCCGGCACTCTGATTATCACCTCTGCCGAGGGTGCACTTTCAATATGCCTGGCTGAGGGATCAACTGATGTAATTGTATAAACATACCTCTTTCCCGGCCTAATATCGGCATCCAGATAATGGTTATCTCTCAAGGGAGTTTTGTTTAGTTTCACCATGGCAAGATCACCATTCACTTTTCTAAAGATGTTATAACCGGCTCCTTCCCCTTCACCCACTTTGTCCCACGAAAGGGAAATCTCTTTATCTGTTATTTCAGCATTTACGTTTTGAGGTATGTCCGTAGAGGACATGTCCCTGGGAATGGTAGGCACTTCCTCAGAGGGTTCACTTTCTATAAGGGTATCACCGGCCTGGGACAAGGATTTAACTATGTAATAATACTGGCTGTCATTTTCAAGACCGATATCTGTATAACGTGTCTCTTTAAGGGGAGACGCTGAAACAGGGACTCTGCCATAACTTCCTGAAGCATCTCTTCTGTATACTCTGTATCCGACAAAACCATCATCCTCTTTAACATCAAAAGCCTGCCAGGTAAGCTTCACTGTCCGGTCACCGGCTTCGGCTTTCAAATCCTTAATCCCGGAAAGCGGTTTGCGCCACCTGCCATTCTTCGTTTCTGAAAAAAGGCCGAAATACCCGCCCCTGTTATAGGGAGCGACCTTATACTGATAATCAACATCCGCCTTTACATCCCAGTCAAGGAGATAGGTTCTTCCACCTTCAATGGTAATATCGGCTGCAGATGCCAAATCGACATCCATATAAATAGGAAAATCAGAAGGACAACGTTTACAATTTTCTGAGTCTTCCCTTTTATGGAGTTTATATCCTGCAAGGTCAGTCAGGATTGTGCCATCACTGTTTTTTTCGGGATTTTGCCATGAGATAAGAAGCCCCTCTACCCGACCTTCTATGGAAAAACTTTTCACTCCCTCGGGTATGACGAGGTTTTTGGGAAGAGGTGGGCCTTTTTTACCGCAGCCGGTAAACAAGGGGAGAGAGATAATAAGAAGAAATGAGACTGCAGATGCAAAGGAGAGCGACAGATGCACCCTGCCTGTGGAAAAAGTAAAACGACGTAGAATGGATGAGTCAAAACAGACCGTTCCAGACTTCCCGCCATTCATAAATTATACACCTGCGTCATCTATTTTGAAGAGCTTTGACTTGTTTATCGTCGACTTCACAAGGTCGACATATTCATAAATGTCATTTTCAATGCTGTCACTAAAGCCCCTGAATTCGTCAAGCGATAGATCCCCCACTTGAGCAATATCTTTTGAGATACAATATTTGACAATGTTTCCCACTACAGCGTGGGCATCTCTGAATGGGAGGCCTTTTCTCACCAGATAATCGGCAACCTCTGTGGCAGTAGAATAACCTCCACCGGCAGCCGCAAACATCTTTCCCTTATTAATTTCTATATTTTTCATCATTTCCGTAAAAAGCTGAACAGATATCATTACGGTATCGATGGTATCGAAAAGAGGCTCCTTGTCTTCCTGCATGTCCCTGTTATAGGCCAGAGGTAATCCCTTCATTACGGTGAGGATAGCGATGAGATTACCATAAACGCGGCCCGTTTTCCCCCTTGTCAGTTCGGGGATATCGGGATTTTTCTTCTGCGGCATAATAGAGCTTCCCGTACAGAATGCGTCTGAAATTTCGATAAAATCAAATTCATCGGAAGACCACAATATGAGCTCTTCCGAGAGGCGGCTAAGATGCATCATTAAAATAGACGAAGCGGAGCAGAACTCTATTACAAAATCCCTGTCACTTACCGTATCGAGGCTGTTTCTCGTAATGGCGGGGAAATCAAGGAGGCCGGCCACATATTCTCTGTCAATGGGGAAAGTCGTTCCCGCCAGCGCGCCTGCACCAAGAGGCAGAACATTCACCCTTTTAAGGCAGTCATCAAATCTTTCACTGTCCCTTTGCAGCATGTCACAATAGGCCATCATATGATTGGCAAAAAGAACAGGCTGCGCTCTTTGCAGATGGGTATAACCGGGCATAATCACATCTGAATTGTTCTTTGCCAGTTCAGCAATGGCCGACCTGAACTGCCCAAGGAGATTTATGACATCCTTAATCGTATCTCTTAAATAAAGCTTTGTATCCAGCGCCACCTGATCATTCCTGCTTCTGGCCGTATGAAGCTTCCCACCCACGTCACCAATTTTATCGATGAGCCGTTTTTCAATATTCATATGAATATCTTCAAGGGCCTCTGAAAACTGAAACTGGCCACTTTCTATTTCCTGAAGGATTTCTTCAAGGCCTGCAATGATCTTCTCACTGTCGGCTTGAGGGATAATCTCCTGCTTTGCCAGCATCTTGCAATGGGCAATGCTTCCCCGAATATCATAGGGGTAGAGCCGTTTGTCATAGCTGATTGATTCACTGAATTTTTCAAGCAGATCGTGCGTTTTTTCCGCAAAACGACCGCCCCAGGGTTTTTCAGCCATCCTATCCTCCTATAAACCCATCATCGCTCTGATTCGGAGCCTGAGCGAGTTTATCTTAATAAAACCTTCGGCATCCTTCTGGTTGTAAACTTCATCTTCTTCGAAGGTGGCAAAATCGGCGTTAAAAAGCGATTTTTCAGACTTTCTTCCCACAACGGTGCAGTTTCCCTTGTAGAGTTTCAGCCTCGCCGTACCGGATACTGTCAGTTGACTTTCGTCAATAGTCTTTTGAAGCAGTTCACGTTCCGGAGCAAACCAGTAACCGTTATATACAAGTTCTGCATATTTGGCAATGAGCGAATCCCTGATATGCATAACCTCCTTGTCCATGGTTATTGATTCAACACCTCTGTGCGCCTCATGCAAAATCGTGCCGCCAGGTGTTTCATAAACACCTCTTGACTTCATACCCACATACCTGTTTTCTACCATGTCAACTCTGCCGATGCCGTTTTCACCCCCCAGCCAGTTAAGTTCTGCAAGAAGGGTGGCGGGAGACATCTTTTGACCATTAATCGCCACAGGATTGCCCGATTCATAATCGATTTCTATATAGGTAGCCTTATGAGGTGCCTTTTCGGGAGAAACTGATAAAAGATACATATCCTCCGGCGCTTCAGCCCAGGGGTCTTCCAGTATGCCGCCTTCGAAGCTGATATGCAGGAGGTTCCTGTCTGAAGAATAGGGCTTCGCCTTTGTTACCGGCACGGGGATTCCATATTTTTTTGCATAGGCGATGAGAGACTCTCTGGAATTAAGGTCCCAGTCACGCCAGGGAGCGATTACCTTGATGTCAGGCTGAAGGGCATAATAGGCAAGCTCAAAGCGGACTTGGTCGTTCCCCTTTCCTGTGGCGCCATGTGATACGGCATCAGCCTTCTCCTTCTGGGCTATTCGTATCTGCTCCTTCGAGATAAGAGGCCTGGCAATTGATGTACCAAGAAGGTATCTTCCCTCATAGATGGCATTGGCCCTTAGCATGGGGAAAACAAAATCAGAGACAAATTCCTCTTTCAGATCTTCAATGAATATCTTGCTTGCCCCTGTTTCTATGGCCTTCTTGTTAAGGGGAGCAAGCTCCTCACCCTGACCAAGGTCAGCAGCAAAACAGATCACCTCACAGCCATACTCTTCAATCAACCATCTTACGATAACAGAGGTATCAAGACCTCCGGAATAAGCCAACACGACTTTTTTAATGTCACTTTTCACAAAAAACCTCCCGTTGTTAATTGTACAAACAATCGTAAATTATGTTTCGGTGTCCAGATACTCCGAAACATCCAAAAAATACTCTGAATTGCCTGTCATTATTCCCGTTCAACGCAGCCGAGCGGAGCAGTTGATTGAGGGATAAGGGGACAAACTGTTTGAGCGAAGCGAGTTTTTGTCCCCGCCGAAAGCAACTGCGTGAGCGAGGGTAGCCGAAGGCCAAGTTTAGTAACTTAGAAATAATTTTCTTTGCTTTTTGGGGAGAAAATTATTTCGTGAAGGCACTTATCCGGTTTATCAGGGCTTGGGCGGCCTTTCTTTTGTTTACTTTATCTTTGGCCGGCAAAGAAAAGTAAGAACTTCATGGCAAAGCCTGCTGACTCTGCCCCGCCTACAGGACGGTTTTTTTAAAGATTCAAAAAAACTACCCCATCAATTTTTCCAAAATCGCCTTCTGAAGATGCAGCCTGTTTTCCGCCTGAGCAAAGATAACGGAATTTGGCCCCTCCATAACGTCATTTGTAATCTCTTCTCCCCTGTGCGCCGGCAGACAATGCATAACGATGGCATCACTTTTTGCCAGGGCAAGCAGATCACTATTGACCTGATATTTTGAAAAGATCCTCTTCCTGGAAGCCTCTTCATCTTCCTGGCCCATGCTGGTCCAGACATCGGTATTAATGACATCTGCATCTTTCACCGCTTCCTCCGGATCATCAACAACACGTATTCGCATGTCATTTTCCTTTATTGACATGGACATAATACTGTCGTTGGGCCTGTGCGTTGGCGGGGTTGCAAGTACCAGTTCAAAACCGAGCCTTGAAGCCGCAATAATCCAAGAGTTGGCCATATTGTTTCCATCTCCAATCCAGGCAACTTTAAGACCTTCAACGCGCCCTTTCTTTTCCATGATTGTGAAAAGGTCCGTCAGAACCTGGCAGGGATGAAGAAGGTCACTGAGACCGTTAATGACAGGAATGGATGAATATTGAGAAAACTCCTCCAGGATCTCCTGAGAAAATGTTCTTACAACGATGCCATCGAGATAGTTTGAAAGAACTCTGGCGCTGTCAGGAATCGGCTCTCCCCGTCCGAATTGCGTATCTCTCGGACTCAAAAAAATCGTATTGCCCCCCAGTTGATAAGCGCCCACCTCAAAAGAGACTCTCGTCCGGGTAGAGGACTTTTCAAAAAGAAGGCCCAACGTTTTCCCTGACAATGGATGGTGGGGAACGCCGTCCTTTTGCAATTGTTTAAGCACAGACGCCCTGTCGAGGAGTGAATAAATCTCTTCCGAAGAAAGATCGAGAATACTGAGCAGATTCTTTTTCATCGTTCCAGCCCTCCCAGAACTTCATCCAAAGCATCTGCCATTTCTCCTATCTCCTTTTCCGAAACAATGAGAGGGGGGAGAAAACGAAGAACATATGCGGCGGCACAGTTAATCAAAAACCCCTTTTCCATCATCTTTGTCACAATGTGACCGCCTTCAAAGTCCAGTTCCATACCATAAATGAGCCCTTTGCCCCTCACCTCTTTAATAAATTCATATTTTGTTTGAAGCTGCGTTAATTTTTCTTTAAGAATCTTTTCCATTGAAAGACAGTTTTCAAGGATACTATCATTAAGGATGGTACTCACTGAAGCCACACCGGCTGAAGATGATAAGGGGTTCCCGCCGAATGTGCTGGCATGCGTGCCCGGCACAAAGCTGTTTATGACCGGCTTTTTTGCCATCATGGCGCCCATGGGAACACCGCCGGCAATACCTTTGGCCAGCGTTATAATATCCGGCTCAATGCCATAGTTTTCGTAGGCAAAAAACTTGCCCGTCCGTCCCATGCCGACCTGAACTTCATCAAGGATTAGAAGCAGATTCTTTTCGTCACAAAGGGCCCGCACACCCTCAAGATAATCGTCAGATGGTACATTGACGCCACCCTCTCCCTGAATAGGCTCTACAAGGACAGCGCATGTCTCGTCCGAGGTGGCAGCCTCCAGCGCTGTCAGATCATTAAAGGGGACATGTTTGAAGCCGGGTAAAAGAGGCTCAAATCCCTTTTTGAATTTGTCCTGTCCCGTGGCAGACACTGTTGCCATCGTCCGGCCATGGAATGAATTATTCATGGTGATGATTTCAGACCGCCCTGCCCCGAAAGTGTCAAAACTGTAGCGCCGTGCCAGCTTGATTGCCGCTTCATTCGCCTCGGCGCCGCTGTTGCAAAAAAACACACCATCGGCAAAGGAGTTTTTAACAAGAAGTTGGGCCAGTTCAGCCTGAGGCTGGATATGATAAAGATTAGAAACATGGATCAGGGTCTCCGCCTGTTTCTTGATCGCTTCCGTCACCTTTGGATGACAGTGTCCTAAATTGCAGACAGCCAGCCCTGATACAAAGTCCAGATATTCCTTTCCATCGGCATCCCATACCTTTACGCCGGCACCCTTGACCAGGGCCAGGGGGTATCGGCCATAGGTATGTGCCAGATAGTTTTCACTCATATTAATTATTTCAGCTGTATTCATTTTCACCACTATTCCGTAATCTGTGTTCCTATTCCTATATCCGTAAAAATCTCCAGCAGCACAGCATGTTCCACCCGGCCGTCAATGATGTGTGTCTTGGTGACGCCACCCTCCATTGCACTGATGCAGCATTCAACCTTGGGCACCATTCCGCCGTGAATAGTTCCGTCTTTAAGATAACTGTTAATTTCCTTTGGACTCAAACTTGACAAAAGCTCTCCATCCTTATTTTTAATACCTTCAACATCTGTCAGCAAAACCAGTTTTTCCGCGTCGAGCGCCTCGGCGATCTTGCCTGCCACAAGGTCAGCATTGATGTTATAGGTCTCGCCCCCCTTGCCGATACCGACGGGTGCGATAACAGGGATGAATCCACTATTATCCAGTGATATAAGAATTTCCGGATTAATACTGTCAACATCACCTACCATGCCGATATCTATAATTTCCGGGGGCTGATCTTTTTTGTCCTGCCGCTTCAGCCTCTTTTTCTTCCCCCTAATGAGACTGCCGTCCTTTCCTCCCAGCCCGACAGCCCGTCCACCCTGCATGTTGATGAGACTGACTATCTCCTTGTTTACCCTTCCAACAAGGACCATTTCGACGACATGCATGGTCTCACTATCCGTCACGCGGTAACCATCAACAAAGCTGGACTTCATACCCATCTTTTTCATCACTTCACCGATCTGCGGTCCGCCGCCGTGGACGATGACAGGATTGATGCCGATCTGCTTCATGAGAATAATATCAAGGGCAAAACTCTTTTTCAGAGTCTCCTCGACCATGGCGTTTCCACCATACTTGATAACAACGGTTTTACCGGAAAACTGCTGAATATAAGGAAGAGACTCGATTAATACCTTCGCCTTTTCAATCAGTTTTTTCATTGTTTTACCTTTTATCCCCAAAACCTCATTTAGACACAGATAAATTCTGATAAGTTATGATTATCACAGATAAACCTCTTATTGAATTTTAAACACCAATGTTAAACCTTTCTTTGCTATAAAGCTTAGAAAAATCATAATAAATCAGTGAATATCTGTGTCAAAATGCTTTTTCTATAGAATGTACCTGCTCAGATCAACGTCACTGACGATACCTTGCAGTTTACCCTCCACATATTTTCTATTAATAACGACTTTCTTCTTTTTCATATCGGGTGCTTCAAAAGAGATTTCGTCAAAGAGTTTCTCCATAATGGTATGAAGACGTCTCGCCCCGATGTTTTCCATTTGTTCATTCACTTCCTGGGCCATTTCGGCGATGCAGCCGATGGAATCATCCTTGAAGTCAATCTCAATCCCCTCCGTCTCCATGAGCGCCACATACTGCTTAGTGAGTGCATTTTTCGGCTCCGAAAGGATGGAAATAAAATCCTCTTTGGTCAGTGCCTGCAGCTCAACGCGGATAGGGAAACGCCCCTGAAGTTCCGGTATGAGGTCAGAAGGCTTTGAGATATGAAAAGCACCTGCTGCAATGAATAGGATGTGGTCCGTCTTGACCATGCCGTATTTCGTATTCACATTTGATCCCTCAACAATGGGAAGGAGATCTCTCTGAACACCCTCTCTCGACACATCGGGACCTCTGCCCCCTTCTCTTCCCGCCACCTTGTCAATCTCGTCAAGGAAGATAATGCCCGACTGTTCCACCCTTTTCATGGCCGCCTTAATCACCTTGTCCTTATCAACAAGGCGCTGAGCCTCCTCCTGCGTCAGGATGGCCAGAGCCTCGGGCACAGGAACTTTTCTTTTTTCCGTCTT
>JADFVM010000160.1 GCA_015222555.1 Pseudomonadota bacterium | reverse complement strand
GGAGATCATATTGTAGTTTTCCTTGTATTTTTTGTGATTTTCTTTGTAGTTCTAAAAACAAAAAGGACTTACTTCTCGTAAGTCCTTGATATTTGTGGCGTCCCCAGGGGGATTCGAACCCCCGTCGCCGCCGTGAAAGGGCGGTGTCCTGGGCCAGACTAGACGATGGGGACGCAATCAAATTATCATTAAAAAAGTGGTGAGCCGCGTTGGGATCGAACCAACGACCACCTGATTAAAAGTCAGGTGCTCTACCTACTGAGCTAGCGGCTCTCACGTTAAAAAAAGAAGAGAATATATAACAAACAGCAGGTAAATGTCAACTGCTTTTAAAGCTTCTACTTGAAAAAATTAAGCCTTTTAGTTTCTATTCAAAGGGATTCTTTATGATGATAGTCTCTTGCCTTTTTTGTCCTACTGAGACGAGCACCACACTAACATCAATAAGCGCTTCCAGCCTTTTTACATACTTCTTGGCATTGTCAGGAAGATCGTCGAAACTTTCAATCTCTTCTATGGACTCATTCCATCCGTCCATTTCCTCGTAAACAGGGACGACCTTCTCCAGCTTTCTCAAACTGGAAGGCAGATGGTCAAACTTTTCCCCTTCACATTCATATTCTGTACAGATCATTATTTTGTCCATCCCTGTCAGAACATCAAGTTTGGTCAATGCGATGCCTGTCAGACCGTTTGTTCTAACAGCTTCCCCGACCACGACGGCGTCAAACCATCCGCAGCGTCTTTTTCGTCCCGTCGTTGCACCGAACTCTCCGCCCTGAGTCCTCAGCCTTTCACCTGTTTCACAGTCAAGCTCCGTCGGGAATGGTCCGCTGCCTACCCTGGTGGTATAGGCCTTGGTAATGCCGATTACTTCATCGATATTAGTGGGTCCGATACCTACACCGCTACAGGCCCCGCCAGCCACTGTATTTGACGATGTCACATAGGGATAGGTGCCATGATCAATGTCGAGCATGCTTCCCTGAGCCCCTTCAAAAAGCGCGCTTTCATTTTCCTTTATGGACTTGTAAACAAGTAAGGATGTATCAGCAACATAAGGTTTCAATCTTTCAGCATATTGACTGTATTCAGTATAGATCTCATCATAATCGCAGGCGGTATCATTTAAAAATTCAACCAAATACCTGTTTTTTGACTCTACGTTTCTTTTTAGTCTTTCCGAAAAAAGGTTTAAATCGATGAGGTCGGCCACCCTGATACCGACTCGGGCATACTTATCTTCATAACAGGGACCAATCCCCCGCCCCGTCGTTCCAATTTTTTTGTCACCCTTAAGCGCTTCTCTTGCCACATCGATTTTCTTATGCCATGGCATGATAATATGAGCCCTGTCACTGATGACAAGCTGTGAATCGTCTGCCAGATAGCCCTGAGACTTAAGGACATCAACCTCTTCCAGCAAGGCCTTCGGGTCAATGACAACGCCGTTACCGATGATACATCTCTTTCCTTCATGCAGGATCCCTGAGGGGATGAGATGGAGAACAAACTTTTGATCCTTGACGACAATGGTATGGCCGGCATTCGCCCCGCCCTGGTAACGAACAACCAGGTCGGCGAATTCAGTATAAATATCGACAACCTTTCCCTTCCCCTCATCACCCCACTGGGCGCCAACTACGACAACATTAGACATTTTTCATATCCCTACCTCTAAAGATCTACCTTTCCATCAAGTAAATCATTTATTTTATGTACCGTCTTCTCTTCACTGTCCACATTATATACAGTTATTTCGTCATTAGAAACAGATTCCCCACCGACAATAAGCAATCCTTTGATATTTTCGCTCTCGGCAAAAGATTTAGATTCGTCCATATCTCTTTTTACGATATCACGCGCTACGCTAATCCCCCTGGATCTGCAATATTTCGCAATTGTAAGAGCATCTCTTTTATCTTGTTTACAGTTTACTAAAAGGTAATCTGTTGTTGCACCGCTATCCATCTTACCCTGGTTTTCCAGGGCTTTTATGATGGTTTCCACATTAATTGCAAAACCGGTGGCCGGTGTGTCATAGCCATAGTTTGACAATAGTGCGTCGTACCGACCACCACCGCATATTGATTCACCTGTTCCCGCAGCAAATCCTTCAAAGATAATGCCTGTATAGTAATGTAAATCCCGAATTTCTCCAAGGTCAATAGTAATATAATCCATCAAACCGTATGACTCGACAACATCGAGGACCCCTGAAAGATTCTCCAGGGCTTTTTTTGCCTTGCCACTGACTTTGAGAGTATCGGCACGATCCAGCACGTCTCTCCCGCCAAAAAGAGTGGGAAGAGAGAGAAGAGTTTCTTCATCTGCGCTATTTAGATTGAGCGTCTTTAGCAGTTCCTCCAGTCCTGACCTGTCCTTCCTGGCGACAATGGAATCGATCTCTTTTCTTTGATCAGGGAGAAGATTCAAGGACTCCATCACCCCTCTGAAAAACTCCACCTGCCCCACGTCGATCTTAAAATCGGTGAGTCCCGTCGATTTAAGGGCCTCGATGGAAATAGCGATCACTTCACCATCGGCTTCCGGCAAATCAAGGCCGATCAGCTCAAGTCCCGTTTGATAGTCAACTCGCTGGGAATCATTGCTACTTTCTCCGTAATGGAGAATGGTTCCGCTATAACTAAGCCTCAATGGTTTGGGGTGCAACTTAAGGTGTGTGGCCGTAAGACGTGCGATCTGTGCAGTAATGTCCGGTCTTAAAGCGAGGACTTTACCAGACACCCTGTCTTCAAACTTAAACATCCTCTCCAGCAGGCCCGGTTCTGCCAGAGCCAGGACATCGAGGTATTCAATGATGGGTGTGATTACTTTTCTGTAGCCCCAAAGTTCAAAGACACGAGACAGCGCACCTTCGACACGCCTCATTCTGACCGCCATATCAGGCAGATAATCCCTGATTCCTTTGGGAAGGGATGTGGGTGAAAAAGGCTCCCTTTTACGCATCAATTATTCACCATAGCTAATAAATTACCCTGAAAAAAGCATTTAGACACAGATTTTCACTGATTTATTATGATTTTTCAAAGCTTTAGGTCAAAGAAAGGTTTAACCTTTGTGGTTAAAAATTCCATAAGAGATTTATCTGTGATAATCATAACTTATCAGTTTTTATCCGTGTCTAACTGAAGTTTTTAGAATTATAGTAAAAGGAGAAAGAAGCATCTTAAAGTGTCACCTGCTTTACCTCGAGTATATCGGCAAGGTCTCTCAGATGGGCAAGAGTTTTGTCTGACACTTTTTCGTCAACATTAACCATAGAAACGGCTCTTTTCTTATCCAGATCCCTTCCCAGCTGGAAGCTTGCAATGTTCACATTTGCATCACCCAGTAAAGAGCCTACGTTACCAATTATTCCAGGTTTGTCTTCGTTATAAATGAAGAGAATATTACCCGTGGGGATTGTTTCTACATCGATACCGTCAATCTGAACAATTCGAGGTTCTTTATGGTGAAATAAAGTGCCCGCCACAGAACGGTCTCGCTTGTCTGTCACCAAAGTCACTTTTATG
Organism: Pseudomonadota bacterium; assembly: GCA_015222555.1. Classification (GTDB taxonomy): domain Bacteria; phylum Desulfobacterota; class JADFVX01; order JADFVX01; family JADFVX01; genus JADFVM01. The sequence continues at coordinate 2,433 of JADFVM010000160.1, read as the reverse complement.
AGGCTGTTAAAGCTTTGAGCTTCACTGCTTTTCATTTCAACAACCTCCACGCCTCTTTCCTTGGCCATCAGAGGGGCATTTACGAGATTAACAGACTCCTGAAGTATTGGCTCTAAAAGAGACTTTAAGATGGTCGTCGTCACAGGAGTAAGGTTAAACTCAGACACTTCACCTGAATACTCAATGATAACCTTCTTCATACCGCTTTCCGAGAGTTGCCCCAGTGTGCTACCCAGTTTTTCAGCCAGCGTTAAATATGGCTGTAACTTCGGCAATTCATCGGAAGAGACAGAGGGGATATTGAGCGCATTTTTCACAATACCTTTAGTCAGATACTCTGCTATCTGTTCAGCCACCTGAATGGCAACATTTTCCTGTGCCTCATCGGTAGAGGCGCCCAGATGAGGAGAGCAGATGACCTGGGGCAGTGAAAGCAAGGGATTGTCTGCATCGACGGGCTCCTTTTCAAAAACATCGAGGGCAGCGCCGCGTACTTTTTTACTTTTAATCGCCTCGGCAAGGTCTGTTTCGTTGATTATGCCGCCCCGTGCACAGTTAATAATCAGCACCCCCTCCTTCATTTTTTTGAAGGCCTCTGCATTAATCATATTGCGTGTTGTGTCTGTTAGAGGCGTATGAATAGAGATAAAGTCTGCTCTGCCATAAAACTCATCAAGGTCAACAAGGGTGATGCCCATCTGTTCTGCTCTTTCCTGAGAAATAAAGGGATCATAGGCAATGACATCCATCTTCAGGCCCTGGGCCCTGTCCACAACGATGGAACCGATATTACCGGTCCCTATGACGCCCAGAGTTTTGCCTGTAATTTCAACACCCATAAAACGGCTCTTTTCCCACTTTGCCGCCTTGGTGGAAGCGGTGGCTTCCGGAATCTCTCTGGCAAGGGACAACATCATTGAAATAGCGTGTTCAGCTGTCGTTACTGTATTTCCAAAAGGCGTGTTCATGACGACAATCCCCTTTTTACTGGCCTCAGGGATGTCAACATTATCAACGCCTATTCCTGCCCGCCCGATGACCTTCAGGTTTGTTGCCGCAGCGATAATGTCGGCTTTAACCTTGGTGGCGCTTCTGATTGCAAGGCCGTCATACTGGCCAACAACAGCCTTTAGCTCGTCAGGCGTCATTCCTATTTTAATATCGACTTCAATCTCCGGATAGCGGGAAAAAACTTCCAGGGCCTTTGAAGACATCTTGTCGCTGATTAATACTTTTGGCACTTCAAGCTCCTTATTATAGATAACAGGCATAGGTCAAGGCAGAGACGACTTTACTTTATCTCTTTCTTTACCTTTACCTTTCTCTTATTTAATACCTTCCAAGAAGAATTTCCTGAGCAGCAGCGACACCTTTTCCCAGTTCAACGTCATGTCCAAACTTTTTCAACGCCATCTCTATCGCGGAAATAGCAATGATAATGTCAAAGGTATCGTAATAGCCGAGGTGAGCAATTCTAATTATCTTACCTTTAAGGTGGTCCTGGCCACCGGCCAGCGTAACACCCATAGTATCCCTTAAAAACTTGACTAACTTTCCACCATCTACACCTTCAGGAACAAAGGCACCCGTTGCAGAGTCAGCAGGGGATTCGGGAGCAAGCGGTTTAAGACCCAGAGCTTTAACAGCTGCCCGCGTCGCATCAGCAAGAACTTTATGTCGTTTAAAAAGATTTTCAAGGCCCTCTTCCCTTATCATTTTCAAAACCTCTGCAAGCCCGATTATGAGTGACACCGCCGGTGTATAGGCCGTGGTGTCCTTTCCTGCAATCTGGTTTTTATTTTCCTTTTTCAGGTCAAAATAATATTTCGGGATGTCCGACTTTTCTGCAAATCCCCAGGCTTTTTCAGAAAGAGCGATAAAGGCAAGACCCGGTGGCAGCATAAACGCCTTTTGAGAGCCTGAAATGAGTACATCAATTCCGAGTTCATCCATTGGAAGATCTGAAACACCAACAGCGGTAATGCCATCAACGACGATGAGAGTGTCTCTGTCTTTCGTGAGTTGAGCCAGCTCTTTTACCGGATGGGCAACAGTCGTTGACGTTTCTGAGGCCTGCATCAATACCGCCTTAATGGACGAATCTTTATCGAGGATGTCCTTAACGGCCTCAACTTCAACGGTTGTTCCCCACTCAACCTTAATTTCAACAGGTTCAAGGCCATAGGTCTTTGAAATCTGCCCCCACCTTTCGCCAAACTTTCCACCGTTAATGAACAGGACCTTATCTCCTTTGCTAAACAGGTTAGTAATGGCCGATTCCATCGCACCCGTACCGGATGCAGCCAGGATCAACACTTCCTGCTCTGTCTGGAAGAGATACTTAAGGTCTTTTTTAACCTCTGCAAATATAGCTGAAAATTGAGGAGTCCTGTGGTGAATCATGGGCTCTCCCATTTTCAGTAAAACCCGTTC
>JADFVM010000159.1 GCA_015222555.1 Pseudomonadota bacterium | reverse complement strand
TTAGCGTGTTGATAAGCGTTGTGGCGTCATCAAAATTTTTACACGAAGACACCACATAAACACCGCGATATTCATCTTCAGCCTCTCCGCCGGAGCTTCTTGAACTCGACAAAAAAATGAACAATGCGGTTAAAATAAGAAGAATAAGAAATTTGACATGCAACATCTCTGATCTGAAAAAAGTCATTGTTTACAGTCTCATAAAAAGTTTACACAAAAAAATTCCCCTAAATCCCCCTTTGAATTACACACCATTCCGATGGGCGAAACAACAGGGTTTAATTTTCCACAGTTTGCCGCAGGATAATTCCAGTAACAGCAATTTATATGCCAAAGAGACCTTTGCACAACTACTTGCCAGTCATTGCGAGGAGCTTTAGCGACGAAGCCCCGCCACGGCGGGGTTTCGTTTCGCTCGTAATGACATGTTTTTGGACTTTCAAATAACTTAGGGCTCGAACAAAAATTGTCTAAAGTTTTAAATTGTTTTGCCGATTAGATAATTAGAATTAGAAATATTTGTAACATCTGGAGGTATGCCATGACAATATCAACTTATCAGGTAGAGAATGTTCTTAAGGTGTACAGCAAGCAAACCAGACTGGAAAATCCTATACGCTGTAAATCTGAAAACTTAAACAAATATACTGATATTGTAACCCTGTCATCTGAAGGCAATAAAAAAGAAGCCTTCGAGAAAATATCCTACAGCCTTTTGGATATCATCTTGCAAAATAAAGAAATAAAGTGAGCGGGTTTATGAGCGGTCAATGCTACGAAAGTGCAAAGTCAATCCTTGTCGTAGACGACGATCTGTCTGTTCGAGCGTTCATTATTGATGCTCTCAAGAAAGGGGGTTATTTCAACACCAGGGAGGTTGAAAACGGAATCCAGGCGCTTGAAACATTCCGAAAAGAGTCCTACGATCTGGTAATCAGCGATCTGCAAATGCCGGGCATGAACGGCATGGAGCTTTTGAGCCGAATCAAAGAGTTAAACCCTTCTACACCCGTCATCATCATGACGGGCTACCCGACAATCGATATCACCATTTCCGCAATGAAGGAAGGAGCTCTTGATTTTGTCACCAAACCCTTCACAATAGAGGAGCTCATCTTCAAGGTGGATCTGTACCTCAAAGAGAGATCCATCCTGACCAAAGAGGATCTCAATATCGAGAGAACGAACTGGAACCTGAATGAAAAAATCAGGAAACTGTCAACAATCGACTTAATTTACGAACAGATCGAAAAGACGGTGGGGGACAATGATGATATATTCCGAAAAATTGTGATGCTCGCCCTCAATGTAACCGGCGGAGAAAAATGCCTGCTGGTTTTTTTTGACGAAGCAAACGACAAGTTCTACAGGAAAATATTTCAAATCAAAGGTGAACATTCCATCAGCCCCGCGTCCCGCGGGGAGGGTGATGCGATGGTGGAGAGTCTAAAAGGCTTTTTCAAAGAGGTGATACGGAAAAGGGAGGTCCGGCTCTTAAACTTGGAAGAGCCAGGTGGCCTCTACCGCTCTCTGATCTGCGCACCGCTGATGATCAGGAATAAAGTCTTTGCCCTCATTACCGTAACGAGTAGAGATACCACCTGTAGTTTCACTCATAAAGATCTCTCCTACATGCTTAACATCACTGCACGGACCTCGCTTCATCTGGAAAACAAGCTTCTCTACGAAAGTTTCTTCGGCAGCATAATGGATACCTTCGAATCGCTGGTTCAATCTATCCATGCGCGGGACCATTACACCGAGAGACATTCACAGTCTGTAACAAAATTTGCCCTCAATACGGCCCGAGCCATGAACTGCTCTGCCTATGAAATCGAATCGCTGAAAATTTCTTCCATGCTCCATGACGTAGGAAAGATTGCCATCCCCGATCATATCCTCCTGAAGCCCGGTCATCTAACCAATGAGGAGTATGAAATCATCAAAACTCACCCGACAATCGGTGAAAACATACTGCGGTCAATCGCGCTCTTTGAGGATGAAAGAAAGATCATCCGCCATCATCATGAAAGGTGGGATGGCAAGGGGTATCCTGATGGGCTTTCGGGGAAAAATATCCCTTTTCATTCAAGGATCTTAGGCGTGGCAGACTCCTTCGATGCCATGACAACAGATCGTCCTTACCGAAATGCGCTGAAAACAGATGAAGCGATAGGCGAACTGCAAAGAAATCGCAATATTCAGTTTGACAAAAATATTGTGGACGCATTTATACATACAGTTCTATCGCCCTCCTGACCTCGTTCCCTTCATGGAATTAAGCATGGCTCAAAAGCAGGAAGTTAGAAGATCGTTGTAATGCCAGAAAATCAGCAGGTTAAAAGATAAGAAGATTAGTAAAGAACTCAAAAACAAAACTTCTGCTCTTCTCACCTTCTAACCCTCTCACCTTCTAACCTTCTAACCCTCTCACCTTCTAACCCTCTCACCTTCTAACCCTCTAACCC
>JADFVM010000158.1 GCA_015222555.1 Pseudomonadota bacterium | reverse complement strand
TGCTTGGCCAGGGCCACAAGCGCCACAGCGCGGAATGTCCCCCCGGCAGCCGGCTTGCCCTGTAGGAGAAGGGGACGTTCGTGCAGAGCATGCATAAACCTTTCATAACCTCCTTAATGAGACAAACCATTGTACGCTTTTATTGGATGAAGGTAACTCCTCTATGTAATCTCCATAGTCAATGCCAGCATGCCGAAGGGTGTGGCAGAATCCCCAGAGTTTGGCTACGATATCGGTCATAAAGATCCTTTTCTTTGACAGCCCCAGTGGAATATTTTTTAATTCCACGGGGTAAAGATTAACAGCCCTGATGGAATAGAAAACATCATACATTCCACAGGCTGAAGATTATCAGGATTACCCGCTTAATCTTTCAGCGATCTCTTCATAAACTTTTTCCGCTATTTCGAATAACTCCTGAGCATCTTCCCTAGTCGGTAATCCGGAGGGCAACAAGCCTAAACTACTGGGATACTTCGTATCAATGTAAACGGAATCAACAAGATCCAGCACATCTTCATCAAGGGAAAGAGATATCTCAACTTTTTCTATTATAAGAGAATGGAGTTTCATAATACTGTGGATGTGAGGAACCGGTATATTATTTTCCTCCAGGAGGGCTTTCAAACATTTTTCAATACACTGTTGCGAATGAAACAATACCACATTCGAGACATACTCATTGTCCAGGAGGTGTTTAGCAGCCTCCAAATCCTTGTGTGCAAAATCGAGCCATGCCTTTGTGCTTTTTTTCATATGACGGCAACGCCTTCCCTTTCAATCTTCTCAATGAATGAGCTTTCAGATGCCTTAAGAACTTCCCATTCATCCTTGGTGTAAACCAGAATGTCCATTGGATACTTTCTTCTGAGTTCTCGTAATCTCTTTGATATTTCCACTCGATTATTAATCATACTCTTGTAGCTATCGCTTTTCCCTTTTTTGTCCAATATAACCAGTAAGTCGATGTCGCTATCATCATGCGGATTGCCGTAAGCATAAGAGCCAAAAAGGATAACCTTGAAGGGTTTAGGCGACGTGCCGAGCCGGGCTGCAATTTGTTGTTGGATGTCTGTTAATTTCGACATGGGTAGCCTCTCTTTTCGTGTAAAAATATTACATTTTATCAATCTTGTAAATCCTGTCAAATTAATAAATCAGGCTGCAATGGCCAGATTGATTTCGTGAATGATGGCTTCTAATTCACCACCGAAGACCTTGTTCAGCTTACCCCATGACGTACCTTCACGGGTAAAGATGGGAAGGGAATCCACGTCTTCCTTTTCCATCAACAGGTTTTGGATAAGGTGCCTCCTGATCAGGTCCAGCCATTTCTCCTGTTCTTGCGTAAAGGCACGATCCGATTTGATCTTCATCTTTCAGGGCATCATAAATATCAGCCTTATGAAAAGAGCCTTTTCTTAAGAGAACATCAACGACTGATTGATACCTTGAAAAACGCCCTGCATCCGTCTGGTTTTTCGTCATAAAAAGACCTGATTTTGTTCTGGGAATCGGGATCTTGAGCCTAGCAATTGATGGTTTTGCCTTATGAAGGCTAAAACCAACTATTTTAAAATCTTAGAGAAAATTAGCTGAAATTAGTTAATTGGTCAAGGTAAACAATACTGCTTGGAAAAAACCATTGATTGTGGTATTAGCCAAAACCTGCTTGTAAACAGAACATACTTCCATCCATCTCCCGTTTCATAGGAGGCTGTGCTGAAGGTTGGAGGTTTAATGTTTTAGATGAAATATACACCCTAACCCCATGACAAACAACGACAATATAC